>CAMFIW010000390.1 GCA_945952355.1 uncultured Phenylobacterium sp.
GGGTCCTGGTGGATCGCGTGGGCTGGCCGTTCCATTGGGCCATGGGGCCGGTCGTCGTGGGCTCCCCCGTCCTGTCGTTCGCGATCTCCCGCATCTGGGCCTTTCGAACCCGAGTTGAGGCCGTGCATGGCCGGTGACCATCCTGCGGGGTATCGTCCCATCGACCGTATGATGCGGTGGCTGTTCACCGCACGCGTCGGTCCGGGCCTGATCGCCGCGGGTGGCGCGCTGGCCTTCCTCGCCGTGCTGACGTCGGGCCGCCTGTTCAACGACGGCGACACTTACTGGCATCTGGCGACCGGCCGATGGATCCTGGAGCATCAGGCCGTCCCGAGGGTGGACAGCTTCTCCTACACCTTCGCCGGGCGGCCGTGGCACGCGCACGAATGGCTCTCCGAGCTCATCATGTGGTCGGCCTTCGCGGCGGGCGGCTGGAACGGGCTGCAGCTCTTGTTCGCCGGGGCCTTCGGCGTCACGGCCGTCGCGATCGGGCGGGCCATGTCCCGCTGGCTGGCGGTCGGGCCATGGATGCTCGCGCTCGGCCTTGGCCTTGCCGTCGGAGCGCCCAGCTTCTTGGCGCGGCCGCACCTGCTGGCGCTGCCGTTCCTGGCGATCTGGCTGGCGGAGTTGCTCGCCGCGCGGCAGGCTCGACGTGCGCCGAGCCCCTGGCTTCTGGTGGTGATGCTGGCCTGGGCCAACATGCACGGCAGCTACGTCCTGGGCCTGGGGCTGGCCGGCGTGTTCGGGCTGGAGGCGCTGCTCGCGACCTGGCGAAGCCCGCGCCGGACGCTGGTCGGTTGGGGAGTCTTCGGACTCGCGCTGATCGCCGTCGGGCTCGCCAATCCCTTCGGGCTCTCCGGCCTGATGTTCCCCCTGCAGGTTCAATCGATGAGCAGCCTGCCGATGATCTCGGAATGGCGCAGCCCTGACTTCAGCCGTCTGCGCGCCTTCGAGATCGCGATACTGCTGACTCTCTTCGCCTGTCTCTGGCGCGGCGTGCGGGTTCCGCCTCTGAGGCTGATCGTGCTGCTCGGGTTCCTGCACCTGGCCTTGGCGCACATGCGTCATCAGATGGTGTTCGGCGTCGTCGCGGCACTGTTGCTCGCCGAACCGATCGCGCGAGCCGCGGCGGCCGGGATCCCACAGCCGATCGATCGCGCCGGCAAGGTGTCGCGCGGCCTCACGTTCGCCGCCCTGGCTGTCGTCCTGGCGGCGGGCGCCTGGCGGATGGCCACGCCTTCCGTACGGGTCGATGGCTTGAACGTCCCCATCTCGGCGCTCGCGGCGGTGCCGCCGGACCTGGCGAAACGGCCGGTCTTCAACGCCTACGGAATGGGGGGATATCTGATCTTCAAGGGCGTCCGGCCTTATGTCGACGGGCGCGGGGACATGTACGGCGACGCGTTCCTGCGGACCTACATGCTGGTCACCCGGCCGAAACTGGCCGCCCTGCGTGAAGAGTTGGATCGCCGCTCGATCGACTGGGTTATCGTTACGGCCGGCGAACCCGTCGTGGGAGCCTTGGACGGGATGCCGGAATGGCGTCGACTGCATTCCGACCACTATGCCGCCGTCTTCGTCCGCAGGACGGCGGCCGACGCGCTCAACCTGGCCGACGCCGTCGGCCCGCAAGGACCAGGCCAGCCAGGCCCAGCAAGCCGCCCACGCTGATCGCCGAGCCCAGCCTCTCCGGCGGAAGGGCCACGAGGGTCACCACGTAGGCGCCGGGCGTGGCGTCGAAGGCGAGCAGCCGGCCAGGTCCGCTGGCCCAGGTCGCGACCTCCCGCCCTTGCCGCGTCACCCTCCAGGCGGGAAAGGCGAAGCGTCGGATCACGATCGCGCCCGGCGCGTCGACCCGCAGGCCGATCCGCCCGTCGGGGTCCAGCCCGGTCAAGCGCGCCGGGCCGCTCACCAGAGGTCCGCGCAGGCTTCGAAGGTCGGCGACACGGACGCGGGGATCGAAGCCGCCCGCGGTGAAGCCGGCAGGCAGGTACTCGACGGCGTCCGGCAGGGTCGCGTCGATACGGCGGATAGCGTCGGCGTCGCGCAGCGAAGCGACGCCCTGATCGAGCGTTCGTCCATAGGCCGAGGCGGCGATTGCGGCGGTCACGGCGAGGGCCGCGCGCGGCGGCGGGGCGATGGCCGCCGCGCTCAGGGCCGAGAATTCAGCGATCGCCAGGATTCGCCAGGGGAACTGCACCTTGGCGAGGAACGGCAAGGTCCACAGGCCGGGCGGCGCGCCGAGCGCCAGGATCGCCGCCACCGATGCGATCGCCCCCCAGATCACGGCCGCCGAGCGGCCGGTTCGCCAAGCCGCGAGGCCCACGGAGGCGCCCAGGACGAAAATGGCCGCCGCGATCGGGACGACCCAGGCGCGCAACCCCCAGGGGACCGGCCCACCGCGATCGAAGATCGACCAGTTGGCGGGCTGGAACATCGGCGTCCAGAGAAGGGCGCTCGAGCTATTGGCCTGTAGCGTCAGGGCGGGAGCGAGATAGACGGCCGCCAGCGCGAGCCCGCAGGCGAGGCCCGCCATCATTTGCAGGGTCGCGCGGCGATCGGCGCGCAGTGTTACGGCCACCGCGAGTGGGAGGATCAGGCCGAGGCTGGCGAGAAGCGCCACGGGCAGGTGGGTCATGATCAGGCCCGCATAGGCAAGGGCCAGCAGCGGCGCGCCCCAGGGTCTGCGCAGGCTGTCCAGGGCGAGGGCGATGAGAGGGAGCCAGACGAAGGCCGAGTACTCTGCGAGGGCCGCTCGCAGATACCAGTCCGCCAGATGGTACGGGGCGACCATATAGAGGCACGACCACGGCAGCGGCCGTCGCGATCGCCCGGCCAGCCAGAAGCGCATGCTCGCCCCCGAGGCCCAGGTCACGATCAGGGCGGCGGCGTTGATGGCCTGTCCCGTGGCGAGACCCGCCGCGCAGAAGCTTCCGGCAAGGTAGAAGGCCAGCGGAGGGTAGAAGTAGAAGGTGGGGCTGCCGAGCCCGTCGAACGAGTGTGGCAGCCAGCGCGGATAGACTTCACCGCGCGCCAAAGCCTCGCCGAATTGCAGGGTCCAGATGTGGTTGTAGGGCGCGGAATCGATGACGCCCGGACCGAAGATCAAGCTCGGCGCCATTCCGATCAGGGCGACGAGCGCCAGCACGAGGAGATCGCGTCTCATTCCGCTCCCGTGAGATCGGCGGCGAGCCTCGCGTGGCGGGGTGCGAATGTCCATCCGTCGGCCTGATCGCGCGCCCGGCTTCAGAAGGGCGACAGCAGGTCGCGGCGCGCTTCGACGAGCTCCCGCAGCCAGGCCCGCACGCCGCGCATGCGCGCGGTTCCGTGGATGTCGTGGTGGGTGGACAGCCAGAAGCGGCGTTCCAGCGGCGGTAGGGCGGGAAGGACCCGCGCCAGTCCGTCGCCGAGAAAGCAGGGCAGGACCCCGATGCCGCCTCCGGCCGTGATAATCGCCTGCTGGGCCCGGATCGAGGAACTGGCGAGGCGGGGTGCGAGCCCGGGGAGAATCTCGTCGAGATAGCGCAACTCCGCAGCGTAGATCAGGTCGTCGACATAGCCGACCATCTCGAAGGCGCGCAGATCCTCGACGGCCTGGGGCGTCCCCGCCCGCGCGAGATAGGCCGGCGCGGCGTAGAGGGCGAGCTGGTAGTTGGTCAGGGGCTCGACCACCAGGCGGGGGGTGTCGGGGGCGGCCAGGGTGATGGCCATATCCACCTCGCGCCGCGTCGGCGACAGGAAGCCGGGATTGGCTGCGAGCTCGATCCGCAGTCCCGGGCGTTGGCGGGCGAGATCTGGCAGGGCCGGCGCCAAGACCGCCGAACCGAACCCCTCCGAGGTGCTGATACGCACCGTGCCTGCGACCAGGTCGGGCAGGGCGGCGCGTGTCACGCGCTCCATGGCGGCCTCGGCCTCAAGGCCGACCTCCAGCAGCTCCGCGCCGGCGGCGGTGAGCTGCAGGCCCGTGGGCGAGCGGATAAGAAGGGTCGACTTCAAGGCCGTCTCCAGGCGCGCCACGCGGCGGCC
>CAMFIW010000391.1 GCA_945952355.1 uncultured Phenylobacterium sp.
GGATGCGCGTGCCGGTGACGACGATTTCGGTCACTTCGGTGGCGTTGTCGGCCGCTTGGGCCTGGCTCGCGGAGAAGGCCATGAAGGCCGCGCCGCAGATCATCGAAGAGGCCAGAAGGCGCTCCCGCATGGAATTGGTTTTCAAGGTCTAGGTCCTCCAGCGGTCCGCCGATGCCTCGACGACTCCGCTCCCCACAAACAGGATTCAGTCCCGAGTCCGGACTCCGAACTCGGTTACGCCGGAGTTACGGGCGTTACGACGCAGGGGTCAACGCCCATTAACAAGCGGCAATGTTGACGATGCTAACCTGTCGCATTCTGGTCACAGATTGTGCCGCCTGCTGGAATGCGCGCACGTTTTCACCCGAATTGCAGCGCGCGACGCCCGGAGCCGCCGCTGCGAAGCGGCCGGGAGCGCGGCGAAGTTTCACCTTTGGCCGCCTTCGGCAGGACGTTGCGAGGCGGCGCAAGAACCGGTTGCCCGCGTCACGCGGGGCCTTATCAATGGAGTGGTTCAAACGGTGGAGTTCGCCATGTCGACGTTGAAGCCCCAGCCCGTCTCGATCGCGTGCGCCGCGGGGCTGGCCTTGCTGCTCGTCGCACCCGCAGCGTCCGCAGCGCCGCCGCCTGGCGGCGCGGGCTCGGGCGCTCGCGCCGCGGTCTTGCAGGGGCTGCTCGACTGCCGAGCCAAGACCGACAACGCCGAACGCCTGGCCTGCTACGACGCCGCCGCCGCGCGCATGGACCAGGCGGAGGCCAAGGGCGACATCGTGGTGGTGGACCGCGAGCAGTCCAAGGCGATCCGCCGGCAGGCCTTCGGTTTCACCCTGCCCTCGCTCAGCCTGTTCGAGCGGGGCGACAAGCCCGAGAAGATCGACCAGGTCAGCGGCGTGATCGCAGCGGCCCGCGCCGACGGCAACGGCAAGTGGGTTCTGCGGCTCGAAGACGGCGCGATCTGGCGCCAGATCGACGGCGACCCGCCGCATCGCGACCCCAAGGCCGGCATGTCGGTCGAGATCAAGTCTGCGTCCCTGGGCAGCTACCTGCTGAGTGTCGACGGCCAGCGTGCGTTCCGCGCCCACCGCGACCAGTAGCGGCGCCTAGCGGTCCTTGGGGTCGATCGCATCCCGCAGGCCATCCCCGATGAAGTTGAAACACATCAGGGTCAGGACCATCGTCGCCGAGGGGAAGACCAGCAGCCACCAGGCCATCTCCATGTCCTGAGCGCCGCCGGCGATCAGGGTGCCGAGCGAGGCCATGGGCGGCTGCACGCCCAGCCCCAGGAACGACAGGAAGCTCTCGGCCAGGATCACCGCCGGGATCGTCAGGGTCACATAGACCACGACCGGCCCAAGCAGGGTCGGAATGATGTGGCGGAAGATGATCGCACCCTGGGTCAGGCCGGCCGCCCTAGCCGCCTCGACGAATTCCTTCTGCTTCAGCGACAAGGTCTGGCCGCGCACGATGCGGCTCATGGTCAGCCATTCCACCGCGCCGATGGCGATGAAGATCAGGAGGATGTTCGACCCGAAGGTCACCATCAGCAGGATGACGAAGAAGATGAATGGCAGCGAGTAGAGCACGTCGACGACGCGCATCATCACCTCGTCGACGACACCGCCGAGGAATCCGGCGACCGCGCCCCAGGCGACGCCGATGGCCAGCGACACCAGGGTGGCGACCAGGCCGATGGAGAGCGACACGCGCAGGCCGATCAGCAGGCGGGCGAACTGGTCCCGGCCCAGCGCGTCGGTGCCCATCAGGTGGCCGTGGGTGAGCGGCGGCGCCCAGACGTCCTGCTTGTCGATGGCGTCGTAGGCATAGGGCACGAAGAACGGCCCGAGGGTGGCGGCGAGCACGAGGAAGGCCAGCAGAGCCATGCCGCTGACAGCTCCGCGATTGCGCAATAGTCGGCGCAGCGCATCTTCCCAGAGGCTGCGCCCCTTCACGGACTGACGCATCAGCTCGGCGCCGCGCCGCGAGCCGGGGGCCAAGAGGGGCGCGCTCAAGACAGCCTCACCCGTGGATCGAGCGTGGCGTAGAGAAGGTCCGCCGCCAGATTGAGCAACAGGATTAGGGCGGCATAGAAGATCACCATCCCCATGACGACGGTATAGTCGCGCTGCAAGGCGCTGATGACGAAGAACTTTCCGAGCCCGGGCAGGTTGAAGATCTTCTCCACCACCAGCGACCCGGTCAGGAGCCCCGCGCAGGCCGGCCCGAGATAGCTGACCAGGGGCAGCAGCGCCGCGCGCAGGGCGTGGCGGCGGACGATGAGCGAGATCGGCAGCCCTTTGGCGCGCGCCGTGCGCACATAGTTGGACTGCAGGACCTCGATCATCCCGGCGCGTGTCAGGCGCGAGATGATCGCCACCTGCGGCAGGGCCAGCACGATGACCGGCAGGACCAGGTTCTGGATCGCGCCGCCGTTCCACCCGCCGTTGGGCAGCAGCTGCAGGATCGAGCCGAAGACCAGAATCAGGATCGGCGCGGTCACGAAGGTCGGGATGCAGACCCCGACGATCGCCACGCCCATCACGCCGAAATCCACCCAGCCGTTCTGGCGCAGGGCCGCCATCACGCCCAGGGCCATGCCGATCACGGCCGCCAGGCTGATCGCCGAGCCGCCGAGCACGAAGCTGACCTTCCAGTTCTCGCCCAGGATCTGCAGGACGGACTTGTCCTTGTATTTCAGCGAGGGTCCGAAGTCGCCCTTCGCCACTCCTCCGAGATAGGCGATGTACTGCTCGCCCAGCGACCGGTTCATGCCGTACCTGGCCATGACGTTCTTCTCGATCTCGGGCGAGAGCTTGCGGTCCATGTCGAAGGGACTGCCGGGCGCGGCCCGCATCATGAAGAAGGCGACGGTGACGACCAGGAACAGGGTCGGGATGGCCACGAGCAATCGGCGGCCGATGAAACGCAGCATGCGCTGGAAGGCTTTCCTTTTCGCGGGCTTTTGCGGGCCCGGGCGTTGCGAAACTTCCACCGGCCCCCGATGATGTCAACGAAGGGTCCCACCACGAGTTTCAATGCCGCACCCATGACCGATTTTCGACGCGTCACCGACGCCCTCTCCGTTGCGCCACAGATCGCGCTCGACGACTTGGAGACCGCCGCCGCCCAGGGCTTCAGGCTGGTGATCAACAACCGGCCCGACGGCGAGGACCCGTCCCAGCCGACGAGCGCGCAGGTCGAGGCGGCGGCAAGGGCGGCTGGGCTGGACTACGCCTACATCCCGGTGCGGGGCGGCCCGACCCCGGATCAAGTCGCCCAGGAGCACGAGCTGCTGGCCAACCACCCCGGCCCGGTCCTGGCGTTCTGCCGCTCCGGCACGCGCTCCATCGTCACTTGGTCGTTGGGCCAGGCCGGCGCTGGCGAGCGCAGCCGGAGAGAACTCGTCGAGCTTGGAGCCGCCGCGGGCTATGACCTGTCCGGCGTACTGGGAGCCTAGGGAGCCGCGCGGGCGATCGGAACGCGCACCGCTCCAATCAAGGCGGGCTCGTCCGGCTCGCAACTGGCCAGGCCGAGCACGAGCTGGGCCGCGAAGAGACACAGGAAGGCGAAGGCCACGCGCTGGAGCCGTTTTGAGACAAAGATCACCGCGTCCAGCATGGCAGCGCCCCAAGTTCTCCGAACTGGGCGCCCCGTCGCAAGGACCGGGCCGCGAAAGGACCCCAAGGGCATGATCCCCTATGTGCGCGAGATCGAGTTCGAGTACGGCGCCTGCGACCAGGTTTCGCCGCTGATCCGACGGGTGGTGGCGAACAATCCCGGCCCATTCACCTATAAGGGCACCGGCACCTACATCGTCGGCCGAGGCCAGGTGGCCGTGATCGACCCGGGTCCCGACCTGGACGACCATCTCGCCGCCATCCTGAAGGCGGTCGAAGGCGAGACGGTCACCCACATCCTGATCACTCACCACCACTCCGACCACTCGCCCCTGGCCGGCCCACTGAAGGCGGCGACGGGCGCAACCGTCTATGGCTGCCCGGTCGACGTTCCAAAGGGTCAGGACCGCGT
>CAMFIW010000392.1 GCA_945952355.1 uncultured Phenylobacterium sp.
GGTGGCTCCTACCGCTGACGCCGGCGGCGGGATTCGCGTTCCTGGCGGCGAGCTTCGTCGCGTGGCGGTTCGGGGTGGGGAAGTACACGTCGACGGGGAGTTAGGCGGCGCCAAGTCCGCATCGGGTGGCGTACCGCCATTGGTCGCGTAGCTGAGAGCAGGCTCCGATACCGACGTAATGTGAATCGAAATTTGCGGCGACGATCAGCGAAAACTTAACAAATCCAAACTAGCGTCCCGATGGAATCGAGGATGCATCATGCGCGGCCTCAAGAGCTTGCTCGACTTCTTCGCGGGCCGGAGGGGGGGCGTGGCGACCATCTTCGCCGTGGCGGCGGTGCCGCTGACTCTCCTGACCGGCGTAGGCGTGGACTACGCCCTGGCGATCGACCGCCAGATGCAGCTCAACGCAGCCGCCGACTCCGCAGTGCTGGCCGCGATCACGCCGGCGATGATGACGCAGACCACGACGATCGCCACCCAGGCGGCGACCGATACCTTCAACGCCCAAGCCGGAACGATCGCGGGTGTCACCTACGCGCCCGCCGACATCTCGGTGAATATCGCCACCATCGGCGCCAAACGCGTGGCGACGCTGCACTACGCCGTCCTGTCCCAGACGATCTTCGCCGGCGTGCTCAACATGAACGCGATCCATCTGTCCGGCGGCTCGCAAGGCACGGGCGGCGAGGCGCCAAACATCGACTTCTACCTGCTGCTCGACGACTCCCCGTCCATGGCCATCGCCGCCACCCAGACGGGGATCAACACCATGGTGTCGTACACCTCCAAACAGGGCGGCTGCGCGTTCGGCTGCCACGAAGCCCACCCGTCGCAGGACAACCTCGGCAATCCCAATGGCGAAGACAACTACGCCCTGGCCCAGAGCCTGGGCGTCACGCTGCGAATGGATCTGGTGCGCCAGGCGGCGCAGAACCTGATGGCGACGGCCCAGACATCCGAGGCGACCTCCGCCGCCGCCTATCGCATGGCGATCTACACCTTCGACGTTGGCTTCAATACGATCGCTCCCCTGACGTCGAACCTCCCCGCGGCTCAGACCCAGGCGGGCAACATCCAGCTTCAGCCGGTCTACGCCAACAACTGGCTGACCTCGTCCAACAGCAACAGCGACACCGACACCAACTACGACGCCGCGATGAGCGGCATCAACGCGGCCATGCCCAATCCCGGCAGCGGCACCGCGACGCCAGGCGATTCCCCGCAGGAGGTGCTGTTCTTCGTCACCGACGGCGTCGAGGACGAGATGTCGGGCGGCTCGCGCGTCGAGTCGCTGATGGACCCGACCTGGTGCACCAAGATCAAGGCGCGAGGCATCCGGATCGCGGTGCTCTACACCGAGTACCTGCCCCTGCCGACCAACAGCTGGTACAACACCCACATCTCGCCATTCCAGGCCAATATCGGCCCGACCCTGCAGAGCTGCGCTTCGCCGGGCCTCTACACAAAGGTCCAGACGGGAGGCGACATCTCCGCGGCGCTCGCCACCCTGTTCCAGTATGCGGTGCAATCCGCCTACCTCTCGCAATGAGGACGGCGCGCGCACTTGGAGCGCTCCGCCGGGGCGTGCGGCGCGAGGATGGCGCGACGGCGGTGGAGTTCGCCATCATAGCCATGCCGTTCCTGGCCCTGCTGGTGGCGATGACTCAGACCGCTCTAGTGTTCTTCGCGGGCCAGGTGCTGCAGGCGGCCACCAGCGAGGCGGGACGCCTGGTCATGACCGGCCGGGCCCAGAGCATGACGTCCGCGCAGTTCCAGCAGGCCGTCTGCGACGACGCCAAAGGCCTCTTCACCTGCGCGCAGCTGCAGGTGAACGTGCAGACCTTCGCCACCTTCGCCACAGCGACCCGGGCGAACCCGATCCAAAACGGCAAGCTCAATACGTCCGGCTTCACCTTCAGCGTCGGCAAGCCCGGCCAGATCGAGGTCGTGCAGGTCTTCTATCCCTGGCCGCTGGGCACGGACATGCTGGGCCTGCACCTGACCAACGTGAACGGCGACTCGCACCTTCTGGCCGCCGCCGCAGTGTTTCGCAATGAACCCTATTGAGATCCTGCTGCGGCGCTTCGCGCGCGACCGCTCCGGCGTCAGCGCCCTGGAGTTCGCCTTGATCGCACCCGTTATGCTGACCCTCTATCTCGGGACCTTTCAGGTGACCCAGGGCCTGGCCATGGACCAGCTGGTCAAGCTGAACGCCAGCACCATCACCAACCTGGTGGCTCAGTACACAACCATCAGCTCCAGTCACGACATGCCGGACCTGTTCGCCGCGACGGGGCAGATCATGGCGCCCTATCCGCAGGCGCAGCCGGCCACGGTGGTGTCGTGCATCAGCATCGACGCCAAGGGCGCCGCGACCATCGCCTGGAGCCAGGCCTCCGGCGGCGCGGCGCGCTCGGTGGGCCAGGCGGTCGTGCTGCCGCCGGCGCTCGACAAGCCCAACACCGAGCTGATCCTTGGAGAGACCACGATGCCCTATCGTTCGGTCATCCCGTTCCTGCCGCTTGGGACCTGGAACCTCCGCGCCTCCTCCTACATGTTCCCCCGCGCCTCGAGCACGATCACCCTGGCCCCCTAGCCGGCCCGGCTCGGGCTTGCGATGACGCCTCGCTCCCCCCGTCCCGCCCCCCCCCCCAACCCAGGATTTGGGGAAGTGACATGAGCGCCGCCGACGAGGCCCGCGCGCTGGTGGCGGCGGACGATCACAAGGACTCGAAGTTCGCGCGCCGCGGCTTAATCGCCTCGCACGAGAATTCGGTGATTCCGCGCCCCGACGGGCTGGGCCGCGATCCGGAGGCGAGGCGCGGAGCGTCGGCGGCGAGCATGAGCTGCGCTTCGTCTCGAGACGCCTAGGCGGTCCCTGGCGCTCAGCCGACCGCACCCTACCCCTTCTCCGGCGCCGGCAACGCCCGCCGGTTCGCGTCCTCGTAGCTGACCGCGTCGATCGGGGTCATCACCTCCACCACCTTGCCGTCGACCATGTCGAACTGGCGCAGGACGACCTGGAAGCCCTTGTCCTCGGGTTCGTCGTCCTCGCCGGCGTAGTAGCCGTAGCGGCGGTGCCAGAGGCGCGCGGCCTGCCAGCGGATGACATCGCAGTTGAGGCGGGCGACGGCGACGGTCGCCGGGGTGGCGGCGCGGGCGACCTCCCTTACCTCGTCGAAGGCGCGGTCGGCCTGGGCGCGGCGGGCGTCGACAAAGCGGACGCGGAACGGCGGGTCGTTCCGCAGCCAGTTGTGGACGCTGACCATGGAAGGCATGTGCGCGTCGTCGCAGATGTCGGTGAGGCTCTCGCCGGCGCCGAGGCGCTCGCAGATCTCATCGATGACCTCTGGAGTGCATTTGGTGGGACGGCCGGCCTTCAGCTTCGGCCGCGGCGGCTTGGCGTAGGCGGCCTTGTGCCGCGCCTCCCAGCGCAGGGCGGCGCGGCGGGCGACGTAATAGTCCTCGGCGAACTGCGGCTCGCGGCGCAGCCATTTGTAGATGGTGGGTTGGCCCGGCATGCCGGGCTCGGCGCAAATGTCCTTGAGGGTCTCGCCGGCGGCGATGCGGTCGCAGAGCGCGCGGGCGCGCTCCGGCGTGAACCAGGGCGGTCGCTTTTCGCCGCGGGGCGGCGGGGCGGATGAGGTCATGTCGGGTGTCCACGAGGCGGCGCGATCTACGCGCGACGGGCCCGCACCTTTAGCATGGAGCGCGCGCTCCGTCAAGAACAAAACAAGAACTTCGCTGCGCTGGAGCCCACCCTTCGCCCCGACTCCCAAACCCAGGCCCGCGTGCGCCCGTCTATTCGCCGGGGGCCGCGAAGGGTGGGGCCTTGCCCCCGGCCGGCCAGGACCTAATCTTTCCGTCAAGCACGGAGGATGAAGCGATGAGCGACACCGTCGGCCCTGGCGACCTGGTCATTTGCGTCAATGTCGCTCCGAACCACGGCACCGGCAGGCCGGTGCCCCTGGTCGCGGGGGAGACCTACCGGGTCATCTCCGTCATGGAGTTCGGCTG
>CAMFIW010000393.1 GCA_945952355.1 uncultured Phenylobacterium sp.
GGGACCACCAGGAAGATCGAGGGCGTCACCACCCTGAAGGAGGTCGCGATCTTCGAAGCGCCGACCCCGGCCGAGGGGACCTATCGCATCACCACGGGCGAGCGCGCCGGGCGGCAGGGCAAGATCGCCAAGATCGACGGGGTCTGGCGCAACGTGCGGCCCGCCGGGGCGCCCAACCGCCCGCCGGAGGGCGCCCCACCCAATCCGAACGGCCCGATCGACGAGGCCCAGATCCCCGCCGGCGCCGAGGTGATGACCACCACCTCGTTCCTGAAGGCCGAGGTCTATGTCACCCGCGGCGCGCCCAATGCGGCGGCGCTGAAGCCGACCGGCCAGGGGCTGGAGATCGTGCCGGTCACCCACCCGAACGAGGCCTATGCCGGCGAGGCGTTCAAGTTCCGGCTGCTCGCCGACGGCCAGCCGCTGGGCGGGGTTCCGTTCACGGTGTCCAAGGCGCGCGAGGGCTACGAGCCGCAGCGGTTCACGACGGGTGGGACGGCCGCCGCCGACGGCGCCGCGGAGATCACCCTGGCCAAGCCGGGGATCTATGTGATCCAGGTCCAGAACCCGGTGCGCGTCGAAGGCCAGCCGCCCGTTCCCGCCGCGCGGGCCCTGACCACCACGCTCACCCTCGAGGTCACAAGGTAGAACGAGACTTTCCCTTCTCTCGCAAGGGGAGAGGGAACAGCGCGCCATCGCATTTGCTCCGCGCTTGACGGCCGTTGCGGCGCCGTGGGTAATCTGAGCCAAATTCAAACAAATGTTTGGGAGGCCGGCGTGATCAAGACCCGCATCACCGAGATGCTCGGGGTTGAATACCCCATCGTCCAGGCGCCGATGGGCTGGATCGCCCGGTCCGCCCTGGCCTCGGCGGTCTCCAACGCCGGCGGGCTCGGCATCATCGAGACCTCGTCCGGCGAGCTCGACGCGGTGCGCGAAGAGATCAAGAAGATGCGCCAGCTCACCGACAAGCCGTTCGGGGTGAACATCGCCCAGGCCTTCGTGCGCGACCCGGACATCGTCTCCTTCGTGGTCGACCAGGGTGTGAAGTTCGTCACCACCTCGGCCGGGGATCCCAATCGCTACTGCTCGGCGCTGAAGTCGGCGGGTCTGACGGTGTTCCACGTCGTGCCGTCGCTGTCGGCGGCGCTGAAGGCGATCGAGGCGGGCGTCGACGGCCTGGTGGTCGAGGGCGGCGAGGGCGGCGGCTTCAAGAACGGCCGCGAGGTCATGACCATGGTGCTGCTGCCCCTGGTCTGTTCGAAGGTGAACGTGCCGGTGATCGCCGCCGGCGGGGTCACCGACGGGCGCAGCATGGCGGCGGCCTTCGCCCTGGGCGCCGAGGCGGTGCAGATGGGCACGCGCATGGTCTCCGCCGCCGAGAGCCCGGTGCACCAGAACTGGAAGGACGCGATCCTCAACGCCAAGGAGACCGACACGGTGTTCCTGAACCGGTTCGGACCGGGGCCGGCGCTGCGGGCCCTGCGGACCGAGAAGACCACCCGCATCGAGAAGGAGCCCCCGGAAGACGGGGTGATGAAGGAGTTCGGCCACGCGCTCGACCTCTACTTCGGCGGCGACATGGAGGCCTCGATCGCCCTGTCGGGCCAGGTCGCCGGCCGGATCGACGAGGTGAAGCCCGTCGCCCAGGTGATCCGCGAGACCGTCGAGGAGTTCGAGCAGGTGACCGCCGAGCTCGGCCGGCGGTTCGGGGCGAAGGCCTAGGCCTAGGCCGCGGCGCGGGGGGCTTCGTCGCTGCGATAGCTTTCCTCGTCCCAGAGGGCGTCCCATTCGGCCCAGCGGCTGGCGGCGTCGCGGACCCGGGCGTCGTCGCGCACCTGGACCACCTCGCCCTGGGCCTCGTCCCAGACCACGGTCAGGTCGGCGAGGCGATAGTCGCCATAGGCCAGGCGGCCCTGGAGCTGCAGCTGCTCGATCATCGCGTGGCTGACGCGCAAGCGACGGCGTCCGTTGGCGAGAGGCGTGTGCTCGTCGGCGTGGGTGATCACCTGCTCGATCATGTCGGCGGTGGCGTTGCGGACGGGGCGGCGGGCGTCGAACAGGAACAGCGGCTGTTGAGGCGCGGCCTTGGGGCGAGCGGTACGGGGGCTGCGGAACTGGGACACGTTGGGCACGGGCGGCTCCTTTCGTTTCGACAAATCCACACTAGGCTGGTGGTGCGTCAAAAACGGGCGTACGTTTTTGGTCTGTTCTCGTTTTCCAGGGGGAGAGCCGGCTTTGCGGCATGAGAAGGCGGCGCGTCTTTTGGAGTTGGCCCGACTTCTGGCGTCTTCCGCCGAAGGTAAGACGCTTGACGAGATCGCAAGTTCCATGGGCGTCAGCCGCCGCACCGCGGAGCGGATGCGCGACGCCGTGCGCGAGGCCTTCCCGCAGATGGAGGAGGTGCCCGATCCGCCCACCGTGCGGTTCCGGATCTCCACCGGCCTGGACGGCATATTCCAGGCCCCGACAGCCGACGAGTTCGCCGCCCTGCGGGCCGCCGCGGACACCTTCCGCAAGGCGGGCGCCGGCGCGCGGGCCAATGCGCTGGCCAGCCTGGAGCAGAAGGTGCTGTCGGCGGTGCGGGCCGGGGTGCGCCGCAAGCTCGCCCCGGACATGGAGGCCCTGCTGGAGGCCGAGGCCATGGCCATCCACGCCGGTCCGCGTCCCTTCGAGGACGAGCAGGTCCTGGGCTGCGTGCGCGAGGCGATCATGTCGCTGCGCAGGCTGCGCTTCAAATACGACGGGGGTACGACTCCCGGCCGCGAGCGGGAGGTGACGCCGTTCGGACTGCTGTTCGGCCGCTCCAACTACCTGCTGGGCGCGGAGGGCCATTCGACCGAGCCGCGGACGTGGCGACTGGACCGAATCCGCGACATCATGGTGAGCCCGATGCCCGGCGCGCGGCCGGCCGACTTCACCCTGCAGGAATTCGTCGAGCGCAGCTTCGGCATCTACCAGGACGCGGTCGAGGACGTGGTGCTGCGCATCCATCCGCACGGCGCGGAGGAGGCGATGGGCTGGCGCTTCCACCCGACCCAGCACCTGGAGCCCCAGGCCGACGGCTCGGTGATCGCCACCTTCCGGGCCGGTGGCATGCGCGAGCTCGCCTGGCACCTGTTCACCTGGGGTGACAAGCTGGACATCGTCGCGCCCGAGCGGCTGAAGGAGATGATGCGTTCAGAGCTCGCCCAGGCGGTGAGGGCCCACGGCCTGGGCTAGGCGTGCAGGGCCGTCTCGGTGGCCTCGATCTCCTCGCGGATCCAGTCGTGGCCATTGGCGGACAGGACCCCGTCGAGCGCGGAGATGTGCACGCGCAGGCGTTCGCGGATCTCGGGGTCCACGTCGCTGCGGGTCGCCATCCACTTGGCGATCAGGTGCAGGCCGAAAGCGCTATGCAGCGCCAGCTTCTGCAGTTGGTCGTCGGGCAATCTCATACCGGTCCTCCCTGGAGGGCGCAGGCCCTCCCCAAAACAACCGATGAGGCGGGGTTTGGCTCCGCCTCACGCCTTCATCGCCTTCAGGACCGCGTCCGGCCGGATCGGCAGATGGCGGACGCGCGCGCCGCAGGCGGCGAAGATCGCATTGCCGATGGCCGGTCCCACCACCGTGGTCGCCGGCTCGCCGAGGCCGACCGGGACCTCCGGGCTGTCGACGAACTCGATGTGCAGGTCGGGCACGTCGGACATCCGAAGCGGGGTGTAGGCGTCGAGATTGGTCTCCTGGATCTGGCCGTCGGCGAAGGAGGCGCCTTCGAACAGGGCGAGGCTCATGCCCCACAGCGCCGCGCCCTCCATCTGGGCGAGCGCCCCGTCGGGATGGACGATGGCGCCGGCGTCGACCACCAGGGTCAGTTTCTCGACCTTGGCCTGGCCGGTCTTGCGGTCGACTTTCACGCGGGCGGCGCAGGCGATCCAGGTCGGCATGTCGCGTTCCTGGCCGAAGGTGGTGGCGAGGCCCAGGCCGGTCCCGGCCGGCAGCTTGCCGCCCCAGCCGGCCGCCTTGGCGCAGC
>CAMFIW010000394.1 GCA_945952355.1 uncultured Phenylobacterium sp.
CGTCGAACGTGCCGCCGCCCAGGTCGTAGACCGCGATCTTCTTGCCGTCGTTCTTCTCCAGCCCATAGGCCAGGGCCGCGGCGGTCGGCTCGTTGATGATGCGCAGGACTTCCAGGCCGGCGATCTTGCCGGCGTCCTTCGTGGCCTGGCGCTGGGCGTCGTTGAAGTAGGCCGGGACGGTGATGACCGCCTTTTCGACCTTCTCGCCGAGGTGCTGCTCGGCCGCTTCCTTCATCTTCTGCAGGATGAAGGCCGAGACCTGCTGCGGGGAGTAGTCTTTGCCCTGGGCCTTCACCCAGGCGTCGCCGTTGGGGCCCTTGACGATCTCATAGGGCACCATGCCCTTGTCCTTCTCGACCATCGGGTCGGAGGCGTTGCGCCCGATCAGGCGCTTGATCGCGAAGAGGGTGTTGGCCGGGTTGGTCACCGCCTGGCGCTTGGCCGGCTGGCCAACCAGGCGCTCGCCGTCATCCAGGAAGGCCACCACCGAAGGCGTGGTCCGGACGCCTTCGGCGTTCTCGATCACCTTCGGCGCCTTGCCGTCCATGATCGCAACGCACGAATTCGTCGTGCCGAGGTCGATGCCGATAATCTTGCTCATGTTCGAGTCTCTTACTCGCTCCATTTTGGCGGGCCGCGCATTCAGGGCCTTGGCTCCAAGCGCCCCTCTTCTTGTCACGGCCCCCGGTTCGATCAGGGTCTCGGGCGGTTAACCTGTGCGGAAACCGCCGTCGAGTCGCGATATGGGGCTCCTCGGTGAGGCCGCAAGGGTGAATGCCCCTAAACTTCGCGGGGTGATACGCCGCCCCGCGCCGGCCAAGTCGCTAATATCGCTGAATAAGCTTGGGTTTCGAATGGCGCGGGGCCGCCCCGCGCCGCGAGGAAGGCGTCCTGCACCACCATGGCCTGCTGCTCGATATTCAGCGTTCGAAAATCTTCGTTCTCCGAAAGATCGTAGGCGTAAGCCTGCGCCCCATCGCCCGCGCGCAGTTTGCCCAAGATCAAATTCACACCGATTTGGGCCTGCCAGACATGGGTCAATTCGTGGACGAAGACCGATTGCTCGAAGAGCGGCGCGGTCGAGAAATCCTGGCGGGCGGTACGCGCCGGCCAGACCACCAGCCGCGATCCGGCCGCGAAGGCGCGGTCCCAGACGGGGATGGCGAAGACCCGCACCCCCCGAGGGTCCAGGGCCTCGCCGAACACCTCGCGGGCCAGTTCGGCCTCGCCGGAGGACAGCTTCCGGAAAGCGCCAGCACGCATGAGGGCGGGACCGGACATCCGTCCTATATGGACGCTTATGAGCGAGGTTTCGACCGCGGGATTCCGCCTACTGCCCGGACGGCTGTCACCAGACGCCCAGGCCGAGCTGGTCGGCGAGGTGCTGAGCCGGCTGGACAACGCGCCCGCCTACAAGCCGATCACCCCCGGCGGCAAGCCGATGAGCGTCGCCATGAGCAATTTCGGCGCCCTCGGCTGGTTCACCGACGCGCGCGGCTACCGCTACCAGAAGCGGCATCCGCTGACCGGCGAACCGTGGCCCGACATCCCGGCCATGCTGCTGGAGCTCTGGGCCGAACTGGCGGATCGGTCCGTCCCGCCCGACGCCTGCCTGGTCAATCTCTACGGGCCCGACGCGAAGATGGGTCTGCATCAGGACCGCGACGAAGCGGACCTCCGCTTCCCGGTCCTGTCGGTCTCGCTGGGGGACACCGCGATCTTCCGCATCGGCGGCCCGAACCGCGCCGATCCCACGCGATCGATCCGATTGACCTCGGGCGACGTCTGCCTGCTGGCCGGCCCGGCGCGTCTGGCGCATCACGGAATCGACCGGGTGATCCCCGGCTCGTCGCGCGTGATTCCCGGGGGTGGGCGCATCAACCTGACCCTGCGCAGGGCCGGGCCGTCCGGCTGACCGCGCAGGGTGGTGGACTCCCGTGCCGGCCGCGCGCCAAATGCGGCCAAGGCCTTGAAGGCCAAAAGTAAGGGGAGGTTTCGCCGTGCGCACCCTGACCCGTCCCGAGGGGACGGATCCCTCCGACCTGGACCTTTCCCGCCGAACCCTCGCCCTCGCCGCCCTCGGCGGCTACGCGCTGTGGTCCTTCTCCGCCGCGGCCGAGCCGATTCACACCGATTCGGACGGTCTGGTGGCGGGCATGGTCGAACTGGACAGCGGCGACAGCATGATCCCGGCCTATCTCGCCCGGCCGGACGCCAAGGGCCGCTTTCCGGTGGTGGTGGTGATCTGCGAGGTGTTCGGCATCCACGAATACATCCGCGACGTCTGTCGCAGGCTGGCCAAGCTCGGCTATTGCGCCATCGCCCCGGACTTCTTCGTGCGCGAAGGCGACCCCTCCAAGACGGCGGACTTCGACCAGCTTCGCAAGATCGTCGGCGCGGCCAGCGACAAGCAGCTCATGCACGACCTCGCCTCGACCGTCGCCTACATCAAGGCCCAGCCGTTCGCCGACAGGGCGCACATGGCGATCACCGGCTTCTGCTGGGGGGGCGCGATCGTCTGGCTGGCCTGCGAACGCTTCAAGGACTTCAAGGCGGGAGTGTCCTGGTACGGCCGTCTGGCCGCCCCCAAGCCGGGCGAATTTCTCAGCGAGCCGGAGCGCAAGTGGCCGCTGGACCTGGTCGCCGACCTGAAGGCGCCGGTGCTGGGCCTGTATGCCGGCAAGGATCAGGGAATCGGACCCCACGACATCGACAACATGCGCTCGGCCCTGGTGGCCAACGGCAAGACGGGCAGCGCGATCCGCGTCTATCCGCAGAGCCAACATGGCTTCCACGCCGACTACAGGTCGAGCTATGACGCCGAGGCGGCCGCCGATGGCTGGTCCCGGATGCTGGCCCATTTCGCGGCCAACGGGGTCAGGCCGAAGCCCGTCACCTAGACGTCCCCTTCCCCGGACCACCGCATTGCCGGTCCGGGTCCCATTGATTTGAACCTTGCCGATAGGAGCATTGATCCGTGCCCAAGAGCCGTGAAATCCACCTTGTCGCCCGCCCCAAGGGCATGCCCGCCGCCGACGACTTCCGGATGGTGGAGACCGATGTCGCCGACGCCGGCGACGGCCAGGTGCTGGTCGAGAACCTCTACATGTCGGTCGACCCGGCCATGCGCCCGCGCCTGACGGCCGGCCAGGACCTGGACGTGGCGATGATGGGCGGCGCGCTCGGCCGCGTCGTCCAGTCCAAGTCGCCGGACTTCGCGGTGGGCGACCTGGTCTCCAACCGCATGGGCTTCCGCGAGTTCTTCGTCTCGGACGGCAAGGGGCTGACCAAGCTCGCCGCCGACCCCGACCTGCCGGTGACGGTGCACATGCACGCGCTCGGCATGACCGGCTTCACCGCCTATGGCGGCCTGCTGCACATCGGCCAGCTCAAGGACGGCGAGCAGGTGTTCGTCTCGACCGCGGCGGGCGCCGTGGGCTCGGTCGCCGCCCAGATCGCCAAGATCAAGGGCTGCTACGTCGTGGGCTCCACGGGCGCGGCCGACAAGGCGGCCTGGCTGCGCGACGAGGTCGGGCTGGATGCGGTGATCGACTACAAGGCCGAGCCGATCCGCCAGGCCCTGGAAGGCGCCACGCCCAAGGGGATCGACGTCTATTTCGACAATGTCGGCGGCGATCATCTCGAGGCCGCCCTGCGCCGCATGAACACCCTGGGCCGTATCCCGGTCTGCGGCTTCATCTCGGGGTACAATTCCGGCCACTCGGCGGTGTCGAACCTGTCGAACATCATCTATGCGCGGGTCATGCTGCGTGGCTTCGTCGGCACCGACTTCATGCACCTTTACGGCGACTTCCAGCGCGACATGGCGCAGTGGCTGAAGGAAGGCCGCGTGAAGTACCAGGAGACCATCCTGGACGGGATCGCCAACGCGCCCGCCGCCCTGATCGGCCTGATGGAGGGCCGGAACTCCGGCAAGATGCTGGTGCGGCTCTCGGCCTAGGTTCTGAACCCATAAAGCTTGCGGCTGCGGGCGACGCTCGATTCAAGG
>CAMFIW010000395.1 GCA_945952355.1 uncultured Phenylobacterium sp.
TTCGACGATATCGTCGAAGCCGTCGTGGGCGGGCGGGCCGCCGAGGTTCGGCCCGGTGTCGGAGCGCATGACCATCAGGCCGTGCTGCCAGATGCGGAACATCCGCCACGTCGCGTAGTCGTCGAATGCCTTGCGATCCTCGGAGCTGATCAGCGGCTCGTCGTCGACCTGAACTTCCTGCGAGGCCTGGCTGCGGGCGCGCTCGCTGAGCTCGTCCTCCATGAGGGCGCGCAAGACGTTGGCGCCGATGATCAGTTGGCCATCGTAGGCCTCGTCGATGCGTTGCCGCGCCGTCTGCGACGCAACCAGCCCGACCGCCAGGACGATGGCGAAGAACAGCAGGCCGACGCGCCCGAACAGCGCGCCAATGAGCGAGCCCGGCGGTCGCTTCATGCAGGTCGTCCGATGATGTAGCCCAGGCCCCGGACGGTCAGGATCAGGCCGGCGCCGAGCTTGCGGCGCAAGGCGTAGACGGCGACTTCGACGGTGTTGCTCTCGACCCCCGCCTCGCCGTCGTAGAGCGCGGTTTCCAGGTCCGCCTTGGTGACGAAATGCCCCGTGCGGCGCATCAGCTCGGCCAGGACCTTGAACTCCTTGGCGGTCACGCCCACCGCCGCGCCATCCTTGTTCACGGTCTTGGCGGAGAGGTCGAGGGTGACGCCGTCCACCGCGAGGACATGGCTCGCGCGGCCGTCGCGCCGCCGGACCTGCGCCCGCACCCGCGCCAGCAATTCTTCCAGGTCGAACGGCTTGACCATGTAGTCGTCGGCGCCGGCGTCCAGGCCCTCCACCTTCTGGGCGGGCGCGTCGCGGGCGGTGAGCACGATCACCGGTGTGGTGTCGCGCCGGCCGCGCATCGCCTTCAGCACGCCGATTCCATCCAGCACCGGGAGGCCGAGGTCCAGAATCACGGTGTCGTAGGTTTCCGTCTGGACAGCGGTCAGGCCGTCGTCGCCGCGTTGGAACCAGTCGACCGTATAGCCCGCGCGCGTCAGGGTTCGGCGCAGGGCCGAGCCCAGCATCTGATCGTCCTCTACGATCAGCAGTCGCATCGCGTCACTCTCGCCTTCCGCCCCCGCGGTGGAGTCCCAGGTTATCCGACCTTGGCGGGACCAGCTAGCCTGTCACCGACTCGCGCGGGGCCGGCGCGATCTTCGACCTCGACCAGCGAATTTTCGCGAGCCCCAGCATGACCCTCCGCCTACTCGCCGTCTCCGGCAGCCTGCGCGCCGCCTCGTCCAACAGCCGCGCCATCGAGGCCCTGGCCAGGCTGGCGCCGGCCGGGGTCGAGGTGGAGATCTATGGCGGGATCGGCGAGCTGCCGTTCTTTAACCTGGACCTCGACGGCGAGACGCCGCCGCCGTCCGTCGTGCGCTGGCGCGAGCGGATCGGGGCGAACGACGGCCTGATCATCTGCAGCCCGGAATATGCGCATGGAGTCGCAGGGGCGATGAAGAACGCGCTGGACTGGCTGGCGCCGAGCCTGGAATTCCCCGAGAAGCCCGTGGCCTTGGTCAACGCCTCGCCATCGGCCCGTTTCGCCCAGGTCCATATGCGCGAGACCTTGACGGTGATGTCGGCGCGGATGGTCGACGAGGCCTGCCTGGCGATCCCGCTGCAGGGGCGCAATCTTACGGCCGAGCAGATGGTCGCCGATCCCGAGGTGGCCGGCCTGCTCGGCGCGGTGATCACGGCCATGGCGCGGGCGATCGATAGTGACGCCGGGCCCCGCGCGAGCTAAGGGCAGGGCTTCCCATCCGGAGTTCGATCGTGCCCACGCGTGCGCCCGCGGTGGTCGCCGTCCTGCTGCTGCTGGTCGCCATGACCTCCGTGCAGTTCGGCGCCTCCTTCGCCAAGACCCTGTTCCCGGTCGCCGGCCCGGCGGGGACGGTGGCGTTGCGCCTGACCTTCTCCACCGTGATCCTCTGGGCTGTGATGCGGCCCTGGCGGCGCTGGCCCGACCGCGCGGCGTGGCGGCCTCTGGCGATCTACGGCGTGGTGCTGGGGGTGATGATCCTCTGCTTCTACAATGCCCTGAAGACCCTGCCGCTGGGCATCGCCGTGGCCATCGAGTTCACCGGGCCGCTGGCCGTCGCCTTGCTGGCCTCGCGCCGCGCGCTGGACTTCGTCTGGATCGCGCTGGCTGCGGTCGGCCTCTTGGGCCTCCTGCCGATCGCCGGGGCCAGGATCGACCTGGTCGGCGTCGCCTTCGCCCTGGCCGCGGCGGTCTGCTGGGCGCTCTACATCTGGTTCGGCAAGCAGGCGGCGACCGCCTATGGCCCAGCCACCGTGGCGGTGGGCAGCCTGCTGGCGACCGTGCTGGTCGCGCCGATCGGCTTCGTCCAGGGCGGCGCGGTCTTGCTGATGCCGCACGTTCTGCTGACGGGCCTTGCGGTCGCGGTGCTGTCCTCCGCCATCCCCTATGGGCTGGAGATCGTGGCCCTCACACGTCTGCCGACCAAGACCTTCGGCACCCTGATGAGCCTGGAGCCGGCCTTGGGAGCGCTGGCCGGGCTGGCGATCCTCGGCGAACACCTAGGCCTGCGGAGCTGGGCGTCCATCGCCGCGATCATGCTGGCCTCGGCCGGGGCGACGATCAGCGCCCGCCGCGAGGCCGCGCCGCCGCCAGTGGACTAGAGCCGCGTCAGGCTGATCAGCAGCGCCGGCGCGCTGATCGTCAGGTCGACCGCCGGACCATCGTCGCGCAGCAGGGCGTCGCGCGGCTTCAGGGCATTGCGCTCCGCGCCTATACAGACCGTCGTCGGCCACAGGGCGAACAGTAGATTGGCGGTGGCGTCGAGCCGCCAGTCGCCCGCGCCGAGACGCACCACCTGGCCGATGAAGCGCCCGCGCCGGACCATCAGGTTGAGATCGGCGACCGGATCACCCTCGGGAACGCCGGACACCTGCGCCTCGCCGGCGAAGGCGAACGGGGCGCTCTGCGGAGTCAGGGCCGGCGTCGCCTTGCCGTCGACCGTCAGCGCCAAGCGCCCCTCCAGCACGGTCAGGATACGGTCGATCCCTTCGAAGCGGGAGAAGGGGCCAGGCGCCTTCACGTCGGCCTGGCTAATGCGCCAGTCGAAGTCGTCGAAGCCAGCGTGCGGCGGCCAGGCGGCGATCTCGCGGGTGATCCCGCCGCCGTTCTTCCAGGGGGCGTCGACGCGGTCGGCGGCCGCCAACAGGCGCATCAGAGGATGCCCGGCAGGTCGAGGCCCTTCTCGCGCGCCACCTGCAGGGCGATGTCGTAGCCGGCGTCGGCGTGGCGCCTGACGCCGGTGGCCGGGTCGTTCCAAAGCACCCGCTCGATGCGCTTTGCGGCGGCCTCGGTGCCGTCGCAGACGATGACCATCCCGGAATGCTGCGAGAAGCCCATGCCGACCCCGCCGCCGTGGTGCAGCGAGACCCAGGTGGCGCCCGAAGCGGTGTTCAGGAGGGCGTTCAGCAGCGGCCAGTCGGAGACCGCGTCGGTGCCGTCGCGCATGGCCTCGGTCTCGCGGTTGGGGGAGGCGACCGAGCCCGAGTCGAGGTGGTCGCGGCCGATCACGATGGGGGCCTTGAGCTCGCCCGAGGCGACCATTTCGTTGAAGGCCAGGCCCAGACGGTGGCGGTCTCCGAGGCCGACCCAGCAGATCCGCGCCGGCAGGCCCTGGAACTTGATCTTCCTGCCGGCCATGTCGAGCCAGTTGTGCAGGTGCGGATTGTCCGGGATCAGTTCCTTCACCTTGGCGTCGGTCTTGGCGATGTCCTGCGGGTCGCCGCTGAGAGCGGCCCAGCGGAACGGGCCGATGCCCCGGCAGAACAGCGGCCGGATATAGGCCGGCACGAAGCCGGGGAAATCGAAGGCATTCTCCACGCCTTCGTCCTTGGCCATCTGGCGAATGTTGTTGCCATAGTCGGTGGTCGGAACGCCCGCCGCCTGGAAGGCGAGCATGTCGCGGACGTGGGTGGCCATCGATGCCTTGGCCGCGCGGGCGACGGCGGCGGGATCGCGCTCGCGCTCACTG
>CAMFIW010000396.1 GCA_945952355.1 uncultured Phenylobacterium sp.
CACTGCATATCGTCGGCAGCGTCAGATGTGTATAAGAGACAGGCGATCTGCTGCCGACGCGCGACCAGCTTTCGCCCCGGCGCTTGTGGCATGAAATTCTCGACCATGCGCGCCTGCGCTTTCCGAAGGGCGAGGCGGCGCGGCGCTACAACGCGCTGCAGAAGGGCGCCTATCTCGGCGTGATCTTCGTCCTGCTGCCGCTCATGATCCTGACCGGCCTCACCATGTCGCCGGCCGTCGACGCCTGGCAACCCTGGCTGGTCCATCTGTTCGGCGGCCGCCAGTCCGCGCGCACGATCCACTTCATCTGCGCCTCGATGGTGGTGGCGTTCGTGGCGGTTCACGTGGTGATGGTGCTGGTCTCGGGTGTCGTCAACAACATCCGCTCGATGATCACCGGCAAATACGCCATCGAGGTCGAGGGAGACGCCCGATGAGCGCCGACGCCAATCGCCGCGGCTGGCTGAAAGCCATGGCCGCCGGCGCCGGGGGCCTGTGGGCCGCGGCCTGCGACAGGATCAACGACGACACCCGGGTGCAGCAAGTGCTGCAGAGCGCCGAGGGCCTCACACGGCGAACCCATAGAGCCCTGATCGACCGCACGGCCTTGGCCCGCGAGTTCGCGGAGGCCGACATTTCCAGTGATTTCCGCGCCAACGGCTCGATCAGTCCGGGCGACGCGGACTACCGCGCCCATCTGCTGGCTGGCTTCAAGGACTATCGGCTGGTGGTCGATGGTCTGGTCGAGCGAACGCTCGCGCTCAGCCTCGCCGACCTGCGCGCCCAGCCCTCGCGCACTCAGATCACGCGCCACGACTGCGTCGAGGGCTGGTCCTCGATCGCCAAATGGCGCGGGGCGCGGCTGTCCGCCCTGCTCGACCGGGCGGGTGTCCGCGGCGATGCCCGCTATGTCGTCTTCCATTGCTTCGACACGCTGGACCCCAACGATCCGAAGACGGGCAAGTACTACGAGAGCATCGACCTCGTGGACGCCCACCATCCGCAGACCATTCTCGCCTACGAGATGAACGGCGCCCCGCTACCGGTGGGGCACGGCGCGCCTGTCCGCCTGCGGGTCGAGCGACAACTCGGTTACAAGCAGGCCAAGTACATCTCGCGCATCGAGGTGGTGGCCGACCTCGCGCCCTTCGGGCGCGGCAAGGGCGGATTTTGGGAGGACCGCGGCTACGAGTGGTACGCCGGGATCTAGCCCGGCCGGGACCTAGACGGGGAAGGTCGTCCGATGCTGGGCGACGAAGCCGTAAATGTCGCCGCTGAGCAATTGCGGAATGTACTGGCGCACCTTGTCCTCGGGCCAGTGCCACCAGGCGATGTCCTCAAGCGCCTTGATGACGTGCTCCTCGAAGCGGTACTTCACCACGCGTCCCGGATTGCCCGCCACGATGGCGTAGGGAGGGACGTCCGCGGCGATGCTGGCCTGGGCCGAGACCACCGCTCCGTTGCCGATCCGCACGCCCGACATGATGGTCGAATGGCTGCCGAGCCAGACGTCGTGGCCGACCACCACGTCACCCTTGCCGACGGCGAAATCCTTGATGCCCCGGGCTTCGGGCCAGTGCGGGAAGGCGGGGAACGGATACATGCTCACCCAGTCGGGCCGGTGATAGCCGCCCATGAAGATCTGCACCCGATCGGCGATCGAGCAGTACTTGCCGCAGATGAACTTGTAGCCCTGGCCGGCATAGCGAAGCGTGGGCGCGCCGTAAGAATGGTCGCCGACGACGGCGATTCCCCGGTCGATGAACGGCTTGAGGGAGACTTTCGTGTATTCCGGCGCGGCCATCTGGCTGGTCCTCTCCCTCGGGTGGTCACGGCACGTCCCTTGGACCTATCAGCGAAGGCATTTTCGCCAAAGCGCTGATTTGGCCGCCGGCGGCGGCTCAGGCGGCCGCGTCGGCCTGGAGGATCAGGGGGCGGCGGCGCGCCAGCCAGCCGATCGCCTTCGACCAGCCGGACCACAGGCCGACACCGACCACCAGGGCGACGGCGAAGTTCGCCAGCGGCGACCCGTCGAGCCCCACCTTGCCAAGGGCGTCGCGCAGCATCATGTGGCTGAGATAGATCCACAGAGAGGCGCCGGCCAAGGCGAAGATCGCCGGGCTCAGCACCCGCGGCACGCTGAGGCGCGGCGCGGCCAGGACCAGGAGCCCCCCGGCCAGGAGGTAGAGCGCAGGTCCCACACCGTAGAAATAGCTGGTCGCGACCGCATAGGCGGCCACCACCGGGACGAGCTGCAGCTTTTGGGTCCGGGCCGGCGAGGCGGCGATCAGGGCGCCCAGCACCACCGTCGCCAGGTGGGTGGTGGGCAGGACGGTCTCCAGGCTGCGGTCGTCGTAGAGCCCGCCCAGAAAGCGATGGTCCCAGAACACCGGCAGCACGAACCTGAGGGCGCAGGCGATGGCGAACAGGCCCCAAAGGAACCTGCGCCGCCCCATGCCGAACAGCTTGGCCGCGCCCAGCAGCGCCACGGCGGCGGCGAGCATCAGGAAGATGTGCAGCAGACAGTGGACGTACCAGAGATAGTCGTCGCCCACCCAGCCATCCCGCTCCATCCGCGAGAAGTCGGTGAAGTCGGCGCTGAAGCTGTAGACATAGGGCTCCACGCCGTGGTGTCCGAGCGAACGAACGAGCACGATCAGGGCGCTGAACAGCGCCGTCGGCACGAACAGACTCCAGATCGATCGCAGGATCGGACCCGCGGAGGCCTGCTTGAAGGACTGGGGCAGGGTCAGGGACCCGAACATGAACCCCGAGATGATCAGCAGCGAGCCCGTCGCCCCGCCGTGCGGCGTGAAGGCGAAATGGGTCAGCTGGAAGTGGCCCGAGACCACGATGCAGATGCTGAGGGCCCGCACCAGCAGCGGGGTGTCGATCACGCTCCAGACGTTCGAGCGCTTGCGCTTCAGGGCGGCCAGCTCGGCGACGCTCATATGATGCCAGCCGACGGGCGCCTCTCCGATAACCTCCTCGGTGGCCAGATAGGCCTGAACGTAGCTGAGGCTGTCGCCGCCGAGACCCGAAAATGACGCGTCACGGCCGATCTCGCGCGCGCCCAGAATGGCGGTCCAGGCGTCCATCAGCGCCTGCTCGGTCTCATTGGGACGGCCGACAGGCTTAGGTCCGGCCTGGGGTCCGGGCGCGGTGTCCGCCGCGGGAGCCAGGAGGGCCGCGCGGTCGATCTTGCCGTTGGGCGTCAGGGGCAGACGGTCGAGCAGGCGCAGCGTCGATGGCTGCATCGGGCCGGGCAGGCGCGCCGCGATCGCGGCCCGCAGTTCGGACTCGCCCAGGCCGGGCGCGACCGCGAAGGCGGCCAGGCGTACGCCCTCCCCCTCCCCGATCGCGAGAACCGTCGCGGTCTGCACGCCGGGACAGGCCATCAGGACGGCCGAGACCTCCGACAGGTCCACGCGGTGGCCGCGCACCTTGACCTGATCGTCGGCGCGCCCGAGCGCGAGGATGGCCCCGTCCGGCAGATGGAGCCCGCGGTCGCCGGTGAGGTAGATGGCGGTTCCGTCAGCCTGGGGCTCCGCGTGCGGAACGATCTTCCCGTCACGTAGGTAGCCCAGGCTGAGATAGTGCGAGCGCACGGCGATTTCGCCGACCTCGCCGAGGCCGACCGGCTGGCGGTCCGGGCCGAGGACGAGAAGCTGGAAGCCCGCCGCGCCGTGGCCGATCGGCGCCGCGCGACGGTTGAGGTCGCCGTCCCACTCGAACCAGCCGGCCGCCTGGGGTGTCTCGGTGCAGCCATAGAAGTTGATGTGTCGAGCACCCGGCGCGAGCCGAGCGGCGGCGTCGACGCGTGCCGGCGGCAGCAGGTCGCCGCCCCAGAACATCAGCCGCAGGTCCGGCAGGTCGCCGGCGCTGGAGGCGCCGGCGACCAGCACCTGGCCGATCGCGGGCGTCAGATGCGCGACGGTCGCGCCGGATTCGCGGAGCCAGGGCGCCAGCTTCGCGGGCTCAGCGACCGCTCCGGCCTCGGGG
>CAMFIW010000397.1 GCA_945952355.1 uncultured Phenylobacterium sp.
CAGGACCGACGACCTGAAGCGGTTCTACCCGACCAGCACCCTGGTCACCGGCTTCGACATCATCTTCTTCTGGGTCGCCCGCATGATGATGCAGGGCATCCACTTCATGGGGGACGTGCCCTTCCACCGCGTCTTCATCAACGCCCTGGTCCGCGACGCCGAGGGCAAGAAGATGTCGAAGTCCAAGGGCAACGTGATGGACCCCCTGGAACTCGTCGACCAGTACGGGGCCGACCCGCTGCGATTCACCCTGACCGCCATGTCGGGGCAGGGGCGCGACATCAAGCTTTCGACCCAGCGGATCGAAGGCTACCGCAACTTCGGCACCAAGCTGTGGAACGCGGCCAACTTCTGCCAATTCAACGGCTGCGCCCGCGCCGAGGGCTTCGACCCGGCCAAGGTCGAGGGCGTCCTCAACCGCTGGATTGTCGGCGAGACGCAGAAGGCCGCCGCCGCCGCGACCCAGCAACTGACCGACTGCGGCTTCGACGCCGCCGCCAACGGCCTCTACCGCTTCATCTGGAACACCTTCTGCGACTGGTACGTCGAGCTCGCCAAACCCGCCCTGAAGGGCGAGGACGGGGCGGCCAAGGCCGAGACCCAGGCGACCGCCGCCTGGGTGCTGGACGTGATCCTGAAGCTCCTGCACCCGATCATGCCGTTCCTCACCGAGGAGCTGTGGCGCCAGACCGCCGATCTCGGCGCGGCGCGGGACGAGCACGTGGTGATCACCGCCGCCTGGCCGGACCTGCCGGCGAGCCTGCTGGACGCCAAGGCGGAGGCCGAGATCGGCTTGGTCGTGGACGCGATCAGCGAGGGACGCTCAGTTCGCTCGGAACTCAGCGTGCCGGGCTCGGCGCGGCCGCCGCTACTGGTTCTGGAGGCGAGCGATGCGCAGCGCGCGATCCTCTCGGCCAACGCGCCGATCGTGGCTCAGTTGCTGCGTGTCTCCGGGCTCGAATTCACGCCCGAGGCGCCGAAGGGCGCGATCTCGTTCGTGGTCGCGGGCGCGACGTTCGCCCTGCCGGTGGCCGAACACATCGATCTGACCGCGGAGCTGGCGCGCCTGAAGAAAGAGATCGCCGCGCATTCGGGCGATATCGAGAAGATTTCCAAGAAGCTGGGCAACGCCGACTTCATCTCCCGCGCCCCGGAGGAGGTGGTCGAGGAGAACCGCGAGCGGCTCGCCGAGGCGGAGGCCGCCAAGGCCAAGCTCTCGACGGCGCTCAAGCTTCTGGAATCCGTCGCCTAGGTTTGTCGCGCCGGCGCCATGCCGGGCGGCTAGGCTGGGACGAAGCTAGAAGGAGGCCGCCAATGCCCGCGCCCCAGATTATCGCCGGCGCCTGCGGCTACGGCGTCTGGCCGTCTAACTCGATCGAAGGCGCCATCGGCTGCGTAGCGGCGCCCGTGGTCGGGATCGAGATCGACGTTCACCTGACGGCCGACGGCCATGTGGTGGCGCACCACGACTACCGGATCGCCGCCGACCAGAGCCGGCTCGACGGCCGCTGGCTTGAGGCGCCCGGCCCTCTGCTGCGCGACGCCAGCCTGTCCGACCTGCGCGCCTACGACCTGGGCCGCGCGCGACCCGGTTCGAGGACCGCCGAGCGGCATGCGGACGTCATTGGTCTCGACGATGTCCGCATGCCGACCCTGCCGGACCTCCTGGCGATCCTGAAGCTCGCGCCCGGCGCGCCGCGCGAGATCTTCGTCGAGATAAAGACCGATCCAGGCGACTACCGGGAATCCGCGGACCCGGTGGCGCTGCTGGACGCCGTGCTGCGCGACCTCGACGCCGCCAGCTGGGCTCAGCACAGCAAGATCATCGCCTTCGACTGGTCGGTGCTGCGTGACCTGAACACCAAACGCCCGGAGATCCTCACCGCGCACCTCACCGTGCCGGACTCGATGAAGTCGAAGATCCGCCGTACGCCGGAGGGCGACAGCCCCTGGAACGACGGCTTCGACCCGCGCCTGTTCGAAGGCTCCGAGTTGCGCGCCATCCAGGCGCATGGCGGCCGCGAGTGGTCGCCGCACATCTCCGACGTGACGCCGGAACGGGTGGCGGAGGCCAAGGATCTGGGCCTGGCCATCGGCGTCTGGGGCGTTACGAGCGCCTCGGACATCGTCGCCATGACCGCCATGGGCGCGGATGTCCTGACCGTGTCGGGCCCGGCCTGGAGCGCCTCCGCCCAAGGCGGGTAGCCGATTGCGCCGCCCTGTCCGAACCCGGTGAAATCTGTCGCCGGATTCATTTGCTGCCGGCTCGGTTTGCGCCATTCTGCGCGCAATTCGGGGAGTCCTTGCATGAAGTCTGTTCTGAGCGCGGCGATGGCCGCTGTCCTTCTGGCGGCTGGCGTCGCCGCCGCGCCCGCCTGGGCCGACGACCCGCCCAAGGCCGAGCCCAAGAAGGACGGGGGCGACAAGGACAAGGCCGACCTGCCGCCGTTCCCGGCTGACGCCTCGATCAAGCAGGTCACCCACGTCGCCGGCAAGACGCTCAACTACACCGCCACCGTCGGCTCGCTGCCGGTCCGCGACGAGAAGGGCAAGAAGATCGCCGAGGTGGTGTTCACCGCCTATGTGCTGGACGGCCCGCGTGATCCCAAGCGCCCGATCACCTTCGCCTTCAATGGCGGTCCTGGCGCGGCCTCGGTCTATCTGAACTACGGCGCCATCGGCCCCAAGCGCATCCAGTTCGGCGCCCAGGGCGACAGCGCGTCCGACCCCGGCACGCTGAACGACAATCCCGGCACCTGGCTCGACTTCACCGACATGGTGTTCATCGACCCGGTTGGCACCGGCTATTCGCGGAGCCTCGTCGACGAGGCCGAGACCAAGAAGAAGTTCTTCCAGGTGAAGGAGGATGTCGCCTACCTGTCGCGCATCGTCTTCGACTGGCTGGTGAAGAACGGCCGCGTCGCCTCGCCGAAGTACGTCGTTGGGGAGAGCTACGGTGGCTTCCGCGCCCCGGCCATCGCCCACTACCTGCAGGGCCAGCTCGGTGTCGGTCCGTCCGGCGTGGTGATGGTCTCGCCGTTCCTGGACGCACATTCCGGCGTGGCCGGCGACCTGTCGCCCCTGCCGTGGATCGTCAACCTGCCGTCGATGACCGCCGCCAACTACGAGCGCCAGGGAAAGGCCCTATCGCCGGAGCTGCTGTCCGAGGTCGAGACCTATGCGCGCGGCGAATTTGCCGTCGACCTGATGAAGGGCCAGGCCGATCCGGCCGCCTTGCAGCGCGTCATCGACAAGGTGACCCACTACACCGGTCTCGACCCGGCGCTGGTCAAGCGGATGGGCGGGCGCGTCGACACCCAGACCTTCCTGCGCGAGCTGTACCGCGAGCAGGGCAAGCTCGCGAGCATCTACGATTCCAACGTCACGACCTGGGATCCCTTCCCCTGGCAGAACACCCAGAACGCCGGCGACCCGATCCTCGACGCCATCATCGCGCCTACCACCACCGCAGCCGTGGAGTTCATGACCCGCACGGTCGGCTGGAAGGTCGAGGGGCGATTCAACGCGCTCAGCTATGCGGTGGGCGCCGCCTGGGAGCCGAACTGGTTCAACACGGCGGAATCGGTGACTGACCTTCGCCAAGCCGTGGCGGCCGACGCCAAGATGAAGGTGCTGATCGTCCATGGCTATGACGATCTCAGCTGCCCGTTCTTCGCCTCGCGGCTGATCGTCGACCAGATGCCTCGCATGGGAGATCCCGGCCGCGTGAAGCTGAACCTCTATCCCGGCGGCCACATGTTCTATTCGCGGCCCGACAGCATGGCGGCCTTCCGCCGTGACGTGATGAAGCTCTACGGCGCCAGCTGATCCCTTGGCGGGCAAGGCGCGGACGCTCCAACGGGCGTTTGCGTCTTCCCTAAGGTTATGCCAGTTCACCGGGGACGACGCGGGCGGTCGCACGCCTGCGCGAATTCGGAGGAACACCCATGACCGAGGCTGCGCTGCCGGCCGGTTGGCCCGCCATGTCCATCGCCCCTGTCT
>CAMFIW010000398.1 GCA_945952355.1 uncultured Phenylobacterium sp.
GCGGCATGGTGACCGGCGGCACCTTCTTCGAGGAACTGGGCTTCTATTATGTGGGCCCGATCGACGGCCACGACCTCGACGCCCTCGTGCCGATCTTGAAGAACGCCCGCGAGATCAAGGACAAGCCGGTCCTGGTCCACGTGGTGACCCAGAAGGGCAAGGGTTACGCGCCGGCCGAAAGCGCGTCGGACAAGCTGCACGCCGTGGTGAAGTTCGACGTGGTCACCGGTCAACAGGTCAAGGGACAGGCCGCCGCGCCGCAGTACACCAAGGTCTTCGCCCAGGAGCTGATCAAGCACGCCGAGCGCGATCCCAAGATCGTGGCGATCAATGCGGCCATGCCTTCGGGCACCGGGCTGGATCTCTTCGGCTCCAGGTTCCCCGGCCGCACCTTCGACGTCGGGATCGCCGAGCAGCACGCGGTGACCTTCGCCGCCGGTCTGGCCGCCGATGGGATGAAGCCCTTCGCGGCGATCTACTCCACCTTCCTCCAGCGCGGCTACGATCAGGTGGTCCACGACGTGGCGATCCAGCGCCTGCCGGTGCGGTTCGCCATGGACCGGGCGGGCCTGGTGGGCGCGGACGGGGCGACGCACGCCGGCTCCTTCGATATCGGCTATATGGGCGCCTTGCCGGGCATGGTGCTGATGGCCGCCGCCGACGAGGCGGAGCTGGCTCACATGATCTCGACGGCCGTGGCCATCGACGACAGGCCATCGGCCTTCCGCTATCCGCGCGGCGAAGGCATGGGCGTCCCGATCCCCGACCTCGCCGAGCCGCTCGAGATCGGCCGGGGCCGGATCGTGCGTGAGGGCTCGGCCGTGGCGATACTGTCCTTCGGCACGCGCCTGGGCGAAGCCCTGAAGGCGGCCGATCAACTCGCCGCCCGCGGCCTGTCGGCCACCGTGGCCGACGCCCGGTTCGCCAAACCGCTCGACATCGACCTGATCCTGCGGCTGGCGCGCGAACATGAGGCCCTGATCACGGTCGAAGAGGGCGCGATGGGCGGCTTCGGCGGCTTCGTGCTGCAGGCGCTGGCCGAACACGGCGCGCTGGACCGCGGCCTGAAGGTCCGCACGCTCACCCTTCCCGACATCTTCCAGGACCAGGACAAGCCTGACGCCATGTACGCCCAGGCCGGGCTCGACGCCGAGGGCATCGTCCGTGGGGCCCTGGCGGCGCTGGGCGTCGACAACGTCTCCGCCGCGGGCCGGCGGGCCTAGGGGCGGCGCGCTTCGGAGACGAAGGTGAGCGAACAGCCCCGCAAGCGTCTGCCGCTCCGCTGGCTGACCCTGGCGGAGATCGTCGGGATCGCGGCCTTGATCATCGCCGGCCTGGGCTATCTCGACGCCCATCGCGAACGGGGCCAGGCAGAACGCGCGCGCGCCGACGCCGTCCGCGAGCGCCAGGCCGAGGCGAATGCGGATGCGGTCAAGCGCAGCTTCCTGATGACCGGAACGGTCGACAAGTCCGGGGATCGCGTCCGGCTCGACGCCGCTCATCCCGACCAGATCATCCAGACCCAGACCGTATGGTTTCCGGCGTCCGTGCGCGCCGACAGCGTCGAGACCACCGGCAATCCGCGCCTGGAGGCCGGCTGGATCGAAGGTGGCCTGCGCAAGACGGCCGGCAAGGCCAAGACCGGACGTGTGCCCGTCGGCGTTCTAACGGTCTATATCGACAACGGCGAGACCCGCACCGACCGCGCGATCTACTGGCTGGGCTACAGCCTGCATCCGCGGCCGCTGCGCGGCGACCGGATCGAGCTGGAGGGACTTTCCGTTGGTCGCCGCGGCGTGACAGGCGACCTCCAGGCGGCCGCGGACGCACTCTGGGCCGCCCGCTAGCCTATCTGCAGGCGCCCAGGAATTTCCGGACCATGCCGGGCTTCGCGGGCGGAGGCGCCAGGGTCTCGTGCAGCGCCGTCAGCGCGATCATGCCCTTCTTGGCAAAGGCCTTCACGACTGGTGCGGCCGTGGAGATTTCCGTGTTCACGACGGTGATTTCGGCGGCCGCGCCGGCCTCGGCCTGACCGCGCAGAGTGCTTGCGGCGTCCTCGGATGCGAAGGCGACACTGACGGGCCAGGGCGCCGCGACCCCGGCCGCGTCGACCCAGACCGATCCGACCCGGTGGTCGGCGACCCTGCGCGGAACCAGCAGGCGCACCGTGACCTGGCCGCTCTTGCGGACGCAGGCGAAGCCGAGCTGGGCTTGGGTCGGCGGGCCGTAGAGGAGCGTCGCGGGCGCATCCTTCGGAGTGTCGACGCTCCACGCGGCGGGCAAGCCCTGGGCGAGGGCGGAGAACGGGGCAAGGGCGATGAGCGCCGAGGCGAACAGGATCCTCATGTGCTCACGCTAGCATCAGCGGCCGCCGCCGCCCAAGCGGTCAGAAAGGCTGGAAACGCTGCACGATCGCCTGGCCGGCGGGGGTCTTCTGGACTGAGGAGATGTCGCCGCGGCCGCCATAGCTGATCCGCGCCTCGGCGATCTGGGTGTGCTTGATGGTGTTGGACGAGGAAATGTCCTCCGGCCGCACGATGCCCGAGACGGTGAGCTGGCGCAGCTCGGCGTTCGTGCGCACTTCCTGGGTGCCCTGGATGACCAGGTTGCCATTGGGCAGGACGGCGCTCACCACCGCGGCGATGGTCAGCGAGATCTTCTCGGACCGGCTCACGCTGCCCGAGCCCGTGTTCGCGCTTTGGGAGTTGGTCTCCAGCGCCTTGGCCGGGTCGAAGCCGCCCGGCAGGATTTTCCCAAGGCTGGACTCCAGGCCCAGGAGGTGGGGCACCCCGGCCGACATGCCGCTGGTGCGCTGAGCGGAGGTCGTGTTCTTGGTCTGGGCCGAGTCGTCGATTTCGATCTGGACCGTCAGGATATCGCCGACGCGGCTGGCGCGCTGGTCGATGAAGAAGGCGCGCGCTCCGGTGCGCCAGAGGGAGTTGGCCGATGCCGGCTGCGGCGCGGGCTCGCGCGCCGAGACGAGCACGGTCTGGTCTCGGGGAACCAGGGCCGAAGGATAGCCGACCGGCGCCAGCTCGGGGCCCTTGACCGCTTCCTTGACGGTCGAGCAGGCGGCGAGGGGCAGAGCGGCGAGGGCGAGGAGGACGATCTTACGCATGACGGAGGTCCCTAGCGCAGCGCGATCTGGGCGCGGTTGGCGGATTTCAGCTGGGTGGCGGCCGGCCCCACCAGGGCCTGGTCGGGGCCGCTGGCGACGGCCTGGATGGTCTTCTTGGAACTGATGTTCTGGATCGAGACGCCATCGCCCATCGCGGCCGAAGCCATGGCCTTGCCCTGCAGGGTGAGGGTGATGCCCTCGGCTTCGTAGGTCACGGCGACCGTATCGCCGGCCTTGATGACCTGGGGCGCCGAAACGTCGCGCAGGGACACCACCGCGCCCGCGCGCAACGGCCGCTTGGCCACCAGGCCGATCACCTGATCCGCATCAGACGGTGTGTCGGAGGGGGCGACGGCGACTTTGGCGTAGACGAGATCCTGCGGTTGCACGGCCTCGCCGGCGGCCAGGCTCCGGGCGTAGGTCAGGACTTCGACATTGCTCTTCACGGTTCCGGCGCCGCCGCCCACCGAATCGCCGCTGACCACGATTCGGCGGATGCCCTCCGCGTTGGGCCAGTCGAGGCCGTTGCGGCGCGCCAGGGTCTGCACCACGCCGGCGTCCAGCACGGCCACGCGGCCGGAGCGGGCGGCGACGGGCACGGAGCCCGCGGCGCCGGCGTTGTCGAACAGGTCGGCCAGGGTGATCGTGCCGTTGGTGTCGGTGGTGTTGGCCTTGAGCGTGACGGGCTGTCCGGCGAGAGCCGGAGCGACCACGAGGGAGAGGGCGGCGGCCAGGGCGAGGGCGGAGGAGAAAGCGCGCATCATTCAGCTCTTCAGCTGGTTTGCGGCGGCCAGCATCTGGTCGGCCGACGAGATGACCTTGGAATTCATCTCGTAGGCGCGCTGGGCCACGATCAGGGCGGTGATCTCGGAGA
>CAMFIW010000399.1 GCA_945952355.1 uncultured Phenylobacterium sp.
TTGGTTCGCCTTCATCGTCGGTCTGCTGGCCGCTGGCCTGACCGCCTTCTATTCCTGGCGCCTGGCCTTCATGACCTTCCACGGTCACGCCAAGTGGGGCCATGACGATCACGCCCACGCGGCGGACGACCATGCGAGCCACGCCCAGATCGAGACCCATTCCGAGCCGCTGCCGGACGATCATCACGACGATCACGGCCATGGCCACGGCCACAAGCCGCACGAAAGCCCCTGGATCATGGTCGGCCCGTTGGTCGCCCTGTCGATCGGCGCCGTCTTCGCCGGTGGCGTCTTCGTCGAGAAGTTCGTCGGCCCCGAGCGCGGCGAATTCTGGAAGGGCGCGATCTTCAACGGCCCGGCCAACCACATCCTGGACGAGATCCACCACGCGCCGGAATGGTTGGCCTGGGCGCCGCTGGTCGTCACCGCGCTCGGCTTCGTCGGCGCCTGGTACATGTACATCCGCCACGAAGGCATGGGCGCGCGCATCGCGGCCAACAAGGGCCTGCTGTGGGGCTTCCTCTACAACAAGTGGTATTTCGACGAGCTCTACCAGGCGACCTTCGTGCGGGCGACCAAGTTCCTGGGCGACCTGTTCTGGAAGGGCGGCGACCAGAAGATCATCGACGGCCTGGGTCCCGACGGGGTCTCGGCGGTGTCCTACGCGCTGGGCAAGCGCACCGGGAAACTGCAGACGGGCTACGTCTATCACTACGCTTTCGTGATGCTGCTGGGGGTGGCGGGTCTCCTGACCTTCGCCCTCACGGCCTGGCGCGCTTAAGGGGAGGGGGCTGACATGACTGGTATCCTTTCCCTCACCACCTTCGCCCCGATCCTCGGGGTGGCGGGCATCCTCATCCTGCGCTTGGTCGGCAAGCCTGACGACGCCAAGACCGTCGAGGCGGCCAAGTGGATCGCCTTCGCGACCACGATCGCGACGCTGGCGCTGTCCGTGCTGCTGGTCGCTCAGTTCGACCCGTCCAATTCGGGCTTCCAGTTCGTCGAGGACGCGCCCTGGTTCGCGGGCCTGCACTACCGCATGGGCGTGGACGGCATCTCGATCCTATTCGTGCTGCTGACCGCCTTCCTGATGCCGATCTGTATCGCGGCGTCGTGGAAGTCGATCGAGACGCGCGTGCTCGAATACATGATCGCGTTCCTGATCCTGGAGACGCTGGTCATCGGCGTGTTCTGCGCGCTCGACATCGTGCTGTTCTACGCCTTCTTCGAGTTCGGCCTGGTCCCGATGTTCCTGATCATCGGCATCTGGGGCGGCAAGCGGCGCGTCTACGCGGCCTTCAAATTCTTCCTCTACACCCTGCTAGGCTCGGTCCTGATGCTGGCCGCGATCCTCGCCATGATCGGCGTCGCGCACACCAGCTCGATCCCCGACCTGATGCACTACAAGTTTGCGCCCTGGCTGCAGACCTGGCTGTGGCTGGCCTTCTTCGCCTCCTTCGCGGTGAAGATGCCGATGTGGCCGGTCCACACCTGGCTGCCCGACGCCCACGTCGAAGCGCCCACGGCGGGTTCGGTGATCCTGGCCGGCATCCTGCTGAAGATGGGGGGCTACGGCTTCCTGCGCTTCAGCTTGCCGATGTTCCCCAACGCCTCGGAGATGTTCACTCCGCTGGTGTTCGCGCTCAGTGTCATCGCCGTGGTCTACACCTCGCTGGTCGCCTTCCGTCAGACCGACATCAAGAAGCTGATCGCCTATTCGTCGGTCGCCCACATGGGCTTCGTGACCATGGGAATCTTCTCCGGCAACGATGTCGGCGTGCAGGGCGCCATCTTCCAGATGCTGAGCCACGGGGTGATCTCCGGTGCGCTCTTCCTCTGCGTCGGCGTCGTCTATGACCGTATGCACACCCGCGAGATCGCCTTCTATGGCGGGCTGGTGAACCGCATGCCCTGGTACGCGGCGACCTTCCTCCTCTTCACCATGGGCAATGTCGGCCTGCCGGGGACTTCGGGCTTCGTCGGCGAGATCCTGACCATGACCGGCGCCTATCACGTCTCGACCTGGACGGCCTTCGTGGCGGCAAGCGGGGTGATCTTCTCGGCGGTCTACGCCCTGACGCTCTACAAGCGCGTGGTGTTCGGCGAGATGACCAATCCGGCGCTCGCGGGCATCACCGACCTCGAGATGCGCGAGGTGATGATCTTCGTGCCGCTGGTGCTCTCCACGCTGTATCTGGGCGTCCAGCCCGGAGCCGTCTTCAATCTGACCCAGACGTCGGTCGACAACCTGGTCGCGGTCTACCGCGCGGCCATCGGCGCCTAGGGGGCTCAATGTTTTCCAACGACCTCGCCCTGGCTCTCCCCGAGCTGATCCTCGCCGTCTCGGCCCTGCTGCTGCTGGTCTTCGGGGCTTTCGCCCAGAGGTCGACCACCGTTGTCGGCGCGGGCGCGATCCTGGCCCTGCTGGCGGCGGCCGTCGCGGCTATCGTGGGGCCGACCGGCAAGGCCTTCGCGGGCGGCCTCGTGGCCGACGCAGCCAGCATCTACAGCCAGGTGGCGATCTATGCGGCCAGCGCCGTGGCGATCCCACTCGGCCAGCAGTGGTTCGCCCGCCGTGGCATCCGCAACTTCGAGTTCCCGGTGCTGGTCGTCCTGGCCGCGCTGGGGATGGGCATGATGGTCGGCGCGGGCGACCTGATCTCGCTCTATATCGGCGTCGAACTCCAGTCGCTGGCGCTCTACGTCCTGGCCGCGATGCATCGCGACGACGCCAAGGCCTCGGAAGCCGGGCTGAAGTATTTCGTCCTGGGCGCCCTGTCCTCCGGCCTGCTGCTCTACGGCGCGTCGCTGATCTACGGGTTCGCCGGCTCGACCAAGTTCGTGGAGATCGCCGCCGCCGTGCACCATGGCGCCAATACAGGCGTGCTGTTCGGCCTGAACTTCCTTATCTGTGCGCTCGCCCTCCAGGATTCGGCCCCGCCGCTCCCCATGTGGACGCCCGACGTCTACGAAGGCGCGCCGACTCCGGTCGTGGCCTTCTTCGCCGGCGCTCCGAAACTCGCCGCCATGGTGCTGTTCGCGCGCGCGCTCTACGAATGCTTCCCGGGCGCCGTCGACCAGTGGCGCCAGGTGCTGGTGATCATTTCGCTGGCTTCGATAGCGGTCGGCGCCTTCGCCGGCCTCGCGCAGACGAACCTCAAGCGCCTTTGGGCCTATTCCTCGATCGCCAACGTGGGCTACGCGGTGCTCGGCATGGCCGCGGGCAATGCCGAGGGCGTGCAGTCCATGCTGGTCTTCATGGTGCTCTACATGGTCGATGTGACGGGCTTCTTCGCCTGTCTCGCCGCGCTCAGCCGCGATGGCCGGCCCATGGAGACGATCGACGACATGGCGGGCTTGTTCAGGGAACGTCCCGGGATTGCGCTCGCCATGACCGCGTTCTCGCTTTCGGCGCTCGGCCTTCCGCCGTTCTCCGGCTTCTGGGCGAAGTTCTATGTCTTCAAGGCGGCGATCAACGTCCCGGACGCGGTGATCCAGGGAGCGGCGGTGGCCGGCCTGGTCGGCAGCGTGGTGGCGGCCTTCTACTATCTGCGCCTGATCAAGGTGATGTGGTTCGATGCGGCGCCCGGCCAGACCGATGCCCCGCCGGTCGAGGCGCGCGCCATCGCCATCGCCGCGGCCCTGTTCACCTTCCCGGTCGTCATCGTCGCCCTGGTCTTCATCGATCCGCAGGCCCACGCGGCGGCGGCGGCCTTCGGCCTGCAGTAGGTGGCGCTTCCACCGGTCGAGGCGTACGACGAACTCGACTCCACCAACGCCGAGGCTCGACGCCGCGCCGAGGCGGGGGCGGGCGGCCCGGTCTGGATCACAGCGGCCCGCCAGACGGCCGGCCGCGGCCGTCGCGGGCGCGCCTGGGACACCACCACCGGCAACCTCGCCGCGACCCTGCTGTTCGTCACCGACAAGCCGCCGGCCGAGGCGGCCCAGGTGTCGTTCGTCGCCGCGCTCGCGGCGGCGGATCTGGCTGAGAC
>CAMFIW010000400.1 GCA_945952355.1 uncultured Phenylobacterium sp.
CCTCAGCGCCACCACATACAGGCTCTCGGCAGCCGCCGGCGACCGATCGGAGATGTCCCGCTCCAGGACCGCCGCGACGCCAAGGCCCGTTTCCCGATCGCGGAACGCCGCTCGGGAGACGGAGATTTCGCGGTCGCGCACCTCGGCGGCCATCCGATTGAAGCCGCCGGCCAGGCGCCCAAGTTCGCCCGCGCCTTCGGCGGCGACCGGCCCGTTCTCACCGCGCCTCAGGCCTTCGATCGCGAGGCCGAGGCCATCGATCCGACGGATGAATTGGCGATCCAGGAACAAGGCGGCGACGAGGACGGCGGCGAGGGCGACGCCGGCAATCCCCGCCGGGACCCGGGCGGCTGCAGCGCCCCAGAGTCCCAGGGCGAGCGCCATGGCCAGGACGCCACGGCTCCATCGCCGCCAGGAGGCCGGGCGGCGCGCGATCGCAGTGCGGGCGGCAGGGGTTCGCATGTCGAGCCAGGATATGCGCTGCGGGTGTGAAGCGGCTCTTAACCTTTCGCCTCGGCGCGGATTCCCGCGCGGCGACGCGCAGGGTTGCGTTCCCTTGCGGTGCTTGGGACACTGGCGGAATTGATCGACCCGCAGGCGTTATTTTCGCGCCGATTTCGAAAGTTGGAACTTTGACGATTTCCACTCCCACGGCGCTGAAATCCGCGCCCGCCAATCCCATGGCTTCGGTGGAGGCCCTGATCGCGGGCCTCGAGAGCGTCGGCTACATCGCCTCGCGGCGGATCGCGACCGCGCTGTTCATGGCGGTGAACCTGCAGAAGCCGATCCTGGTCGAAGGCTCGGCCGGCGTCGGCAAGACCGAGCTGGCGCTGTCGACCGCCAACCTGCTCGGCCTGCCGCTGATCCGGATGCAGTGCTACGAGGGCCTCGACGAGTCCAAGGCGCTGTACGAGTGGAAGTACGGCAAGCAGTTGCTCTACACCCAGATCCTGAAGGACCGGATGGGCGTGGCCCTGGCCGACGCGCCCGACATGGACGCCGCCATGGACCGCCTGCACGGCATGGGCGACCTGTTCTTCTCCGAGCCCTTCCTCGAACCGCGCCCGCTGATGAAGGCGCTGAAGGAAGACAACGGCTGCGTCCTGCTGATCGACGAGATCGACAAGTCGGACGAGGCCTTCGAGGCCTTCCTGCTGGAGGTCCTGTCGGCCTACCAGGTCTCGGTGCCCGAACTCGGCGTGCTGCAGGCCAAGACCCCGCCGATCGTGTTCCTGACCTCGAACAATGTGCGTGACCTGGGCGACGCCCTGAAGCGCCGCTGCCTGCACCTGCACATCCCGCTGCCGGACGCCGCGCTGGAGCAGCGGATCGTCTCCAGCCGCGTGCCGGGCATCAAGGCCAGCCTGACGAACCAGCTGGTCAGCTTCGTGCAGTCGCTGCGCACGCTGGATCTGCGCAAGTCGCCCTCGATCTCCGAGACGGTGGACTGGGCCCGCGCACTGATCCTGCTGAACGCCGACAGCCTGGACGGCGAAGTGGTGCGCGACACGCTCAACGTGCTGCTGAAGTTCGAGCAGGACATCGCCGCGGTCGAGCCGCAGATCGTCGAGCTGATCCGCAAGCCCCTGGCCTGATCCCATGCAGGCCGCCCTGGAGGACTTCTTCCGCGCGCTTCGCTCGGCCGATGTCCGGGTCTCGCCGGCGGAGGCGATCGACGCCCACCGATGCGTGGCCGCCATAGGCTTCGAGGACCGCGAACTGTTCCGCGACGCCCTGTGCGCGACGCTCGCCAAGAGCGCCGACGAGGTCGTGCGGTTCGACCGGACCTTCGACACCTTCTTCACTCGCGAAGCCTTCCAGGCCAAGCCGCCGCCCTCCTCCGACGAGGGCGACCCGATGGACGGCCTGCCGCAGGAAGCCCAGGAGTCCGAGCTCGCCCGCATGCTGCTGGAGGGCGACGCGGTCAGCCTCGCCCAGTCCATGGAGGCCGCCGCCGAGCGCGCCCAGGTCTCGCAGATCCGCCTGTCCACCCAGCGCAGCCGCCTGACCCGGCGTCTGCTTGAAGAGATGGGCCTGGCCGAGATCGAGCGCATCATCGCCGCCGCCCGCAAGCTGGAAGACGCGCGGTCCCAGGCCGCCGCCGACCGGCTCGACCAAGCGCGCAAGGGTCTGGCCGCCGAGGCCCAGGCCTTCGTCGAACGCCAGCACGAACTCTACGCCGCCGACAGCGCGCGGAACCTGCGCGAGGAGCTCCTGGCGCGGAAGGCGCTGAACGCCGACGGCGGCATCGACCCGGTCGACCTGGCCATGATGCAGGCGCTGGTCAAGCGCATGGCCAAGCGGCTGGCCGACCGCTATTCGCGGCGCAAGCACACCGCGTGGAAGGGCCATCTCGACGTCCGCCGCACCCTACGCCGCTCGATGGGCTATGGCGGCATGCCGTTCGACATCGTCTTCAAGACCAAGAAGGTCGACAAACCGTCGATCGTGGCGATCTGCGATGTCTCCAAGTCGGTCGCCGCCGCCGCCCAGTTCCTGCTGACCTTCCTCTACTCGCTGAACGAGGTGGTCGACCGGATGGAGGCCTTCGCCTTCTCGGGCCGGATGATCAGCGTCAACGAGGTGCTGGACGAGCACCACGTGGAGACCGCGATCCTTGAGGTGCTGAAGCGGATCGGCTTCCAGCAGACCGACTATGGCAAGAGCCTCGAGGACTTCTGCGAGCAGCACCTCGACCAGCTCGACCGCCACACCACGGTGATCTTCCTGGGCGACGCGCGATCGAACTACGCCGATCCGCGGCTCGACCTGCTGGCCACCATCCAGAAGCGCGCCCGCGCGGTGATCTGGCTGAACCCCGAGCCTGAGAGCTACTGGGGGCAGGGCGACAGCGTGATGCACCGCTACGAGCGGTTCTGCCACGTCGCCAAGCACTGCAACACGCTGGGCCAGCTGGAGCGGATCATCGAGGACGTGCTGAGGACCTACATCCCGCACTAGGCGGTCGCCGCGGCCGGCTCGTCGGCGGGCTTTGCGGCGGCGATCAGCAGGACAGCCGCGGCGTAGAGCACGACCGCGACCACGCCCCAGCGCAGGGCGACCAGGGGTAGCGACTTCACCACGAAGGCCGCCAGCAGCACGGCCGGTATGCCGCCGATCGCCAGGCCCAGCACCACCCGCAGGTCGATCCGCTCGGTGCGGATGAAGCGGAAGCTGGAGACCGGCATCAGGAAGGCGCAGGCGCCCATCATGATCGGGAACGCCGCCTTGGGATCGAGACCCAGCAGGCTGAGCAGGATCAGCGACGGGGCGTAGAGGCCGATCCCGAAGGTCATCAGGGCGCCCATGACGAAGTGGGCCGCCACCGCCAGGACGAAGAAGCCGGTGGGCAAGGAGAGCGCCTGGCCGCCGCCCGGCATGAGGGACAGATTGGCGAGCGCATAGAGGACGGCCGCGATGAGGAGCGCGGCCCCGACCACGCCCTGCACCACGCGGATCGGCAGACGCACCACGATCGGCGCGCCGACGGTGGCGCCCGCTCCGGCCGAGACGATGCAGGCCGCCAGCAGCGCGGGGTCGACCTTGACCAGGTTTATGAAGATCAGCGCCTGGGCCATCGTCGGCAGGCAATGTCCCGCGTTCAGCACGGCGGGCAGGTAGGAATCCGGGATCATCCGCCGCAGCTTCAGCCAGGCGGTGGTCGGCGCGAAAGCTCCGATGCCCAGGGTGTCGAAGAAGGCGGTGACGGCGCCCAGGAGGATCGCCTCCGGCTTCACCGACAGCGCCCCGCGCGCCTGGGCGGTGCGAACCAGCGCGGCCAGATAGGCCAGGGCCAAAAGCGACAGGCCCGACAACAGGATGATGACGACCACGCCCGCTCCCCCGAAACCTTGAGCGAGTTGATCGTGATCGGAGGGTCCAGGCAAGCCGCCGCGGCGGGCGGCCTCAGGCCTCCTTCAGCATCGCCGGATCGATGGGCAGGGACCGCACGCGCTTGCCGGTCGCCGCGAAGATCGCGTTGCAGAGCG
>CAMFIW010000401.1 GCA_945952355.1 uncultured Phenylobacterium sp.
CCCGAAGGCGAACAGCGAGGCTCCGGCCCAGATGAAGGCGAAGGAGACCCCGCGCAGGGGCGTGAACGCCTCGCCTTCGGCCAGGCCGATGAAGAAGCTGATGGTCGGCGCGATGAACTGCAGGAAGCCCATGGCCGACAGCGGTATGCGCCGCGCGGCCCACGAGAACAGCACCAGCGGCACGGCGGTGATCGGGCCGGACGCGATCAGCCAGAGCGTGACCGGAAGGCCGGTCCCGAAGTGGCCCTCGCCGCGCGAGGCCAGCCAGATCGCGAAGCCGAGGCTGGGCACGGCCAGCAGCAGGCACTCGATGAACAGGCCGGTCTGGGCGTCGGCGGCGACCTGCTTGCGCACGATCCCGTAGGCGCCGAAGCTTACCGCCAGGACGAGCGAGATCCAGGGCAGCTGGCCGAGCGCCAGGGCCTGGGCGACGACGCCGACCATGGCCAGGCCGATCGCGGCGACCCCGATACGGTCCATCCGCTCCCGGAACAGGGCCACGCCGGCCGCCATGTTGATCAGGGGCGTTATGTAGTAGCCGAGGCTCGACTCCAGCACGTGGCCGGAATTCACCGCCCAGATGAAGACGATCCAGTTGGTGGCGATCAGCGCGGTCGACAGCGCGAGCCCGGCCAGAACGCGCGGATTGCGGAACACGCCGAGCGCCTGGGCGCCCTGCTTGGCGAGCAGCACGAAGACCAGCGCGGTGGGGGCGCCCCACAGCGTGCGGTGCGCGAGGATCTCCCACGAGCCGACGCCGAGGTGGCCGATCGCCTGGAAGGCCAGCGGCACGAAGCCCCAGATCAGGTAGCAGAGCAGACCGGCGGCCAGCGGCGTGTTGTCGGTGTCCTTGGCCACGGGTCGGCGGTCCTTCGAGCGGGGTACTCCTAACTAGGCGCCTCGCGGCGGGCGACAAGGCCCGATCCGCGCGAGGGTTCCTTGCGGGCGCATAAGCGGGCCTTTGGCCATTCGGCCTAGGCGAGCGCCGCCTGCTTGATCAGGCCGCGCTCGTGCAGGAGCTGGGCGATCTGGACGGCGTTGAGCGCGGCGCCCTTGCGCAGGTTGTCGGCCACGACCCACAGGTTGATGCCGTTCTCGACGGTCGGGTCGTTGCGGATCCGGCTGACATAGACCGGAAATTCGCCCTGGGCTTCCTTCGGCGTCATGTAGCCCTTGTCGTTGCGCTGATCGATCACGATCAGGCCGGGGCTCTCGCGCAGCAGCTCGCGGGCCTCGTCGGCGTCGAGCGGATCGTGGAACTCGATGTTCACCGCCTCGGAGTGACCGACCATCACGGGCACGCGCACGCAGGTGACCGTCAGCGCAATGGCCGGGTCGATCATCTTGTGGGTCTCGTTCCACATCTTGGCTTCTTCGTCGGTGTAGCCGTCCTCGTTGAACGACCCGATGAAGGGGATGACGTTGAAGGCGATCTGCTTGGGGAATTTCTTCGGCTCGCCAGCGCCCAGAACGAAGACGCCCTTGGTCTGGTCCCAGAGCTCGTCCATGCCTTCCTTGCCGGCGCCGGAGACCGACTGATAGGTCGCGACGACGACGCGCTTGATCCGCGCGCGGTCGTGCAGCGGCTTCAGCGCCACGACCAGCTGGGCGGTCGAGCAGTTCGGGTTGGCGATGATGTTCTTCTTGCCGGCATAGGCGACGTCGTCCGGGTTCACCTCCGGCACGATCAGCGGCACGTCGGGGTCCATCCGCCAGGCCGAGGAGTTGTCGATCACGATCGGGCCGGCGGCGCCGATCTTCGGCGACCATTCCTTGGAGAACTTGCCCGAGACGCTCATCAGAACGATGTCGACCTTCGAGAAGTCGAACTGCTCGATGTCCTCGCAGCGGACGATCTGTTCGCCGAACGAGACCTCGACGCCGATGGACTTGCGGCTGGCGAGCGCGTGAATCTTGGCCACGGGGAATTCGACTTCCTCGAGGATGTTCAGCATTTCGCGGCCCACATTGCCCGTGGCCCCAACGACGGCGACGCGATAGCCCATCGTGGTCTCTCCATATGTAAAGCGGAGCGTCCCTCTAGACCCTGGTGGCCGGGATCGCAATGCGGGCATGACCCGCGACGTCATTGGACTTGGGGCCGGCTTCGGGTGAAATCCAGGGCTACGCCCAGGAGCCGCCCATGCCCGCCGACACCGGAATGCCCTTCTCCAACCTGATGGGGGTGGAGGTCGTCGAGCGGAGCAAGGAGAAGGTGGTCGGGCGAATGGTGGTGCGCGAGGACCTCTGCACCTCGGGCGGCATACTGCATGGCGGGGCTTACATGGCCTTCGCAGACGCGCTGGGCGCCATCGGCGGGGTGATGAACCTGCGCGAAGGTGCGCGGACCACGACCCTTGAATCCAAGACCAACTTCCTGGGCGGCGCCAAGGTCGGCTCGACCGTGACCGGCGAAGCGACGCCGCTGCATGTCGGCCGCCGCTCCAGCGTCTGGCAGACCCGCGTCACCAGCGAGGAGGGCAAGCTACTGGCCCTGGTGATCCAGACCCAGATGACGATCGAGGCCTGAAAGCTACTCCCCGGCCATCGTCAGGACTTCGGCCCACTCCTCGTCCCGCACCGGTGACACCGACAGGCGGAAGAGCCGCAGCATGGCCATGTCGGCCAGGGCCGGGTTGGCCTTGAGCTGGGCGAGGGTGACGGGCTTCTTCAGCTCGCGGACCGGGGCCAGCTCGACCGCCACGAACCGGCCGGCCGGGTCGGAGGGGTCGATGAAGGCCTCCTTCACCACCTTGGCGATGGCGACGATCTCAAGGCCCTCCTGGGAGTGGTAGTAGAACGCCTGATCGCCGACCTTCATGGCCTTCAGGTGCAGGGCCGCGGTGTTGTTGCGCACGCCATCCCAGACGGTCTTCCCGTCGCGGACCAGATCGGCATAGGCGTATTTCGCGGGCTCCGACTTCACCAGCCAATGCGCCATGGCGTGCTTCTCCTGCGGTGGGCGGCCTTGAGGGACCACGCCAGGGCGAGCTTGGCAAGGCGAGGCCGAGTCCCGCGAACGTGACCGTTGACTTGACCCCGTCGCGCCGCCTCTTTGGCGCCCGGAGGACCCTATGGCCGAGACCCGTTCCGACCGCGCCGCCCTGGAGCGCGGCCTGCATCATGCCCTGGCCTTCCTCGACCGTTTGGACGCGCACCCCGTCCAGGCTCGCGCCGGCCTCGAGGACCTGCGCCGCGCGCTGGGCAAGCCGCTGGCCCAGGCGGGACTGCCGGCGGCCCAGGTGGTCGACGAGCTGGTCGCCGATGCGCAGCCCGGCATCAACGCCTCGCAGGGCGGCCGGTTCTTCGGCTGGGTGATCGGCGGCGGCGTGCCCTCGGCCATCGCCGCCGACTGGATGACCACGGTCTGGGACCAGAACGCCGCGCTCTATGCGGCAACGCCGGCGGCGGCCGTGGTCGAAGAGGTGGCGGGCGCCTGGCTGAAGGACCTGTTCGGCCTGCCGGCCGAGGCCAGCTTCGCCTTCGTCACCGGTTGCCAGATGGCCCACGTCACCTGCCTGGCGGCGGCGCGGCATGGGGTGCTGCGCGACAAGGGTTGGGATGTCGAACACAAAGGGCTGTTCGCCGCTCCGCCGATCCGGGTGCTGGCCAATGCCGACCGCCACGGTTCGGTGGATGTGGCCCTGCGCATCCTCGGCTTCGGTCTGGATGCGATCACGCCCCTGCCGCTCGACGACAGGAACCGGGTGAGCGTCGAGGGGCTGAAGGCCGCCCTGGCGGCCGGCGACGGCCCGACCATCGTCGTGCTGCAGGCCGGCGAGCTGAACCTGGCCGGCTTCGATCCCTTTGCGGATCTGATCCCCATCGCCAAGGCCGCGGGCGCCTGGGTGCATGTCGACGGCGCCTTCGGGCTCTGGGCCCAGGTCAGCCCGGATCATCGCCATCTGGTCGCGGGGGTCGAACTGGCCGACTCCTGGACCACGGACGGCCACAAGTATCTGAACGTGCCCTACGATTCCGGCCTCG
>CAMFIW010000402.1 GCA_945952355.1 uncultured Phenylobacterium sp.
GGAGTCAATGGAGAGTTGACCTGAAATCTGCCGGACCAGGCCTTCGACGATCGAAGCGCCCACACCAGACTTGACCTCCGTGCCACCGCCACCCGGTCCGTCATCCGCGACCGTGAGGGCGACCATGCGATTCTCGGCGCTTGCCAGAGTCACCCGGATCGTGCCCGCACCATGCGGAAAGGCGTGCTTCAGGCTGTTGGTCACCAACTCGGTCACCAGCAGGCCCAGCGGTACGGCGAAGTCCAGATTGACCTCTAGAGACGCCGCCTCGATCTCGATCCGCACCTGGTGGTCGCCGGCCCCGGCGACGATGTTGCGCGCCAGTTCGTCGAGGAAGGGCGCCAGGTCGAAGGTCTCCAGGTTCTTCGAGGTCATGAGCTGGGCGTGGACCAGTCCCAGGGCGTAGATGCGGCTTCGCAGGCCCTCAATGGCGCTGACCGCGGCTGGATCCTTCAGGCTGCGGGCGTTCAGCACCAGCAGGCCGTCGACGATCTGGAGGTTGTTCTTCACCCGATGATAGACCTCGCGCAGCAGCAGATCGCGCTGCCCGAGCGCGGCGCGTAACTCGGCCTCGACCCGAGCTCGCTCTGTCGTGTCGAGGAAAATGCTGACCGCACGCCGGGGCTTTGGACCGTCCGGATCGCGCTCGACCACCGCGCGCCAGTGGGTGACCGTGTTCCAGGTCCCGTCGGCCTGGCGCATCCGGTAGTCCATCTGGGCCGTGTCGACCTCGCCGGAATTGAGCGCCTCGATCGCCGCGTCGCGCGCGGAGAGGTCGTCGGGGTGAATTCGTTCGCGCCAGTCGACGCTGATCGGTCCGCCCAGCTTGATCCAGGCGTCCACCGGCGCATTGGAGCCGGTCATGGACGCCGTTCGGGCGTCGATCCGGCCGCAATCGGCCTCGAAGTCGACCTCGGCCAGGCCGAGCTTGGCCGCGCCGATCGCGAGACGAAGACGGGTCTCGCTCTCCCGCAAGGCCGTCTCCGTCGCGGTGCGCTCCGCGAGCGCCTGGGTGAGGCGGGCGTTGGCGGCGGTCAGGTCCGCGGTGCGCTCCGCGACCCGGCGTTCCAGTTCCGCGTTCATGCCGCGCAGTTCCAGTTCGCTGTCGCGCAGAAGGGCGGCGGTGCGCGCCTGTTCGACCACGGTGTCCGACAGCCTGGCGTTCAACTCGCGGAGCGACGCGGGACTTGGCAGGGCGACGAGGCGCGGCACCAAGGGCCAGAGGATGGCCGCCGTCGCGATCGACAGGATCGCCGTCGCGACCTTGATCAAGCCCTCCACGCCGTAGGCGGGAACCCACAGGGTGTAGATCGCCATCACGTGGGTCATGCCGCAGGCCAGGATGAAGCCGCCGAACAGATAGGCGATCCAGTGGTAGGCGAGGTCGCGGCGCAGTTGGACGAACCGGATCAGGGCGAGCGGGATCGAGAAGTAGGCCAAGGCGACGACGGCGTCCGACGTGGCGTGCAGCCAGAGCAGGCCTGGCGCCCAGGTCAGGCAAAAGCCATGCGGAGTCAGTCCGGCGGGATCGAACAGCCAGTCGCCAATCGTCACGGGCGCCCCCATTGTTCAGAACCCGACGTTAGGCCCTCCTGGAGCCCCGACGCCCCGGCAAGTCTCGTTCCGGTTGTAGCACGACGACGAATCGCCGAAAGGCCGAAGCTGCCCGCGGCCAGACACTAGGGCGATTGACCGTCTTGTCGCAGCTTGGTTGAGCCCGATGGCCTAAGCCACGGAAATGTCTCAAACTGCCCCTGTGGGCTTGCCTACGTCGCTATTTTGGTTTCCGCTCAGACTCTTAGGGAACACGGAAGGAATCTCGTGACCACGGTGACGGCCCCACGGCGGTCGGCCAGAAAGCCAAAGGGCGACGGCCACCTGCGACGCGCGGAAATCCTCGAGGCGGCGGAACGCATCTTCGTGGCGGAAGGCTACGAGGGCGCGACGATTCGCAAGATCGCCGACGAGGTGGGCGTGTCGTCGACGGCGCTCTACATGCACTTTCCCGACAAGGGCTGCATCCTGCTCGAAATCTCCGAGCGGACTATCACCCATCTGTTGGAGCGCAACGCCGAGATCGCCGCCAAGCCGATGGACGCAGGTAGCCGCGTGCGGCTGATGCTCGACAGCTACATGCGATGGGGCCTGGAGCATCCGAACGCCTATCTGTTGGTGTTCGGCACCGTTTCGCCGGGGTCCGAAGTGCTGGGCGACAGCCTCTCGGAGATCTCCGCCCGTTGCTACGAGGTCTTCTCCGGCGTGGTGCGCGAGGTGGCGGCCGAGGGCCGGCTGCGGACCGGCGACGCCGATTCGGCGGCCCAGGTGCTCTGGGCCTCCTGCCATGGCGTGGTGGCGCTGCTGATCACTCGCCCGGGATTCGAATGGGCTCCGCGCGAGGAGCTGCTGCGCGTCACGCTGGAAGGCGTGATGCACGGCCTCGTGACCGACTAGGCGTCAGGGCGCCGCCGTCGAGGGAATGTTCGAGGCCACCGGGATCGCGCCGGCCAGAGGGTCGGCGGTCGGGGTGTAGCCATAGCCACCGCGCTTCAGGTCGGCCGACAGGGTGATTGGCGCGGAGCCGCCGTTCAAGCGGGCGCGGTAGACCGCCATGCCTTCCATCACCCGCATGACGTAGTTGCGGGTCTCGGAAAACGGGATGCACTCGATGAAGTCGATCGGGTCAGTGCTCGCGCCGCGCGGATCGCCGCAGAAACTCGTCCAGCTCGATGGACGGCCAGGCCCGGCGTTGTAGCCCGCGATGGCCATCACGTAGGAGCCTGAGAAGCTGTTGACCATGCTTCCGAGATAGGTCGAACCCAGGCGCATGTTGTAGTCGGGGTCGTCGAGCTGACCCGCGGAATAGCCGACGCCGGTCTTGCGGGCGACAATCGCCGCGGTGGCGGGCATAAGCTGCATCATGCCGCGCGCGCCGGCGCCGGAACGAACCAGCGGGTCGAAACCGCTTTCCTGGCGGGTGATGCCCAGCACCAGGGCCGGCTCCGGCGCCTCGATCGCCTGCGGCGGGGTGCGCACTGGATAGCCCCGCTGAGGCAGGATGAAGCCGCGCTGGGCGGCCGCTCGGACCACCTTCATTGAGGTGTCCTGTTCGCCGTAACCACGAACCATGTCGACCAGCAGCGCCTCTTCCTCGGCAGACGGCAAGGTGTCGTCAAGGGACAGGGCGAAGACGCGGAACAGGTCGCGGTAGCCGCTCTCCATCAGGATCCGGGCCGCTCTGACGGGTTCGCGGCCCTCGAACCGGATGCGGTCGGCCTGGGAGATCGTCGGATCGCTGCCGAGGTGAAGGGTCGTCTGGCCCATGCGCTCGGCGGCCAGTATGCCGTAGAAGGTCGTGTTGTAGACCGCCGCGCCCCGATAGAAGGGCTCCGCGGCGTCCGGGCCCGCCAGCGCCTCGACGGCGCGGCCGCGCCAATAGAGCGCTCGGCCGCGGGTGATCGGCGAGGAGCCGATGCGGTCCAGGGCCTTGAAATGCGTCTCGGCCAGCGAAGGGTTCTTCAGGCGAGTCAGTGCGATCCAGCCGGCGTAGAACTCCGCCTCCGCCGCCGCCGCGCCCGCCTTCAGGCCGGTGTTGGCCGCCGCCGCGTAGGCGCCTTGGGAATCGCCGGCCTTCAGCGAGGCCAGGGTGAGGCGATAGCGCTCGTCCCATATGCGGTTGCCGGAGTCGGGGTAGCTGAGGTCGGTCGGAAAGCCTTTCAGAAACGATACGGCGGTCGCGTCGTCCCCCTTGCGGCGGAAATAGGAGGCGCGCTCGAAGGCGAGGCCTGGACTGGAGGCGACCGAGGCGGGCAGGGCGCTGGCCTGGTTGGCGGCGTCGCCGGCGTTCTGGCGCAGGGCGATCCGCGCCAGGGCGAGCTGCTGCTGGTCGGCGGGCAGCAGCGGGATCATGTCGCGCGCCGCGGGCCCCTGGGCGCCGAAGAGCAACACATCGGCGCGGCGGACGTGGTCATCCTGGGTCAGGAC
>CAMFIW010000403.1 GCA_945952355.1 uncultured Phenylobacterium sp.
GTTCTATGGCGAGCTGCGGCTCAAGCTTTCGCCCGGTAAAGCGCTCCAGCAGGCTCAGCGGCTTCGGAGGCACGTGGCCCCACCCACTTCGGCCAAAACGCGGCTCCGCGCCGTGACGGACGAAGAAATCGACCTCAAGCCGCGGAATATTGCCGTGGAGGCTCCAGTAGAAGGTCATGCAGTCCGACCATTCGCCACGCTCACGGACAAACGTGCTAGGCGCGCCGAAGGGATAGAAGCGATGAAAGGCCGGCCGCTGGCTGATCGGCGCGAATCCCAGGCCCTCGGCGATCGGAAAGAGCTCGTCTCGGATGCTCTTGGTCAAGGCGTCGAAGAAGGCCTTCACCACGGCTTGCTGCTGGCCGGCGGCCCCGCTTCGGATCCGCTCGACGACCTTGAAGGTCGTCTCGATCGGCAGTGAACCGCCATCCGGACGGAAGCCGCACATAGCCACCGAGAGATCGAGCGGCACGTCAAAGAGGTGGTCGACCGGCCCGTCTTCCAGCGCCTGTTCCTGCAGACGCTTGTCGCGGATGGCTTCAAATCCGACAGGCGGCGTTCCGGCGACCTGAAGTTCGCGCGTGTCACCGTCCGGCTCGTGCACAACCGACCAGACCTGATCGCCCCGCGCATAGCCGAACGCGGCGCTATGGGTGATCGTCTCCGACATCCGCACGCCCAGGACCTCGCGGGTCTTCGAGAGACTGCGCAAGTGATCCAGGCTCATGAAGTCGACGTCGGGGGCCCACACGAGAAGCCAGCCATTGAGCTCCGCGCACGACAATTGAGCGTCGCCCTTGGGATCGATCTCGCCGGTTTCGACAAGATCTAGCGCTTCAAGAACCGAACGCCTCACGCCGCCCCTCACGGCGATCCAGCTTGCTTCCAGGCTCATCAAACCCCTCGCTATTGGCAATGTTCACGTCGCCTGTCCCACGGCGCCCTCATCCCGTCAAGAACAAAAACGGAACATATTTCCTCCGCGGCCCTCAAGATGTTCTCTTTTTGTTCTATATCTGAAGAAAGCTGCGTTACAGTGTCGAGGACGCCGCTCGTGGCGTCCAAGGTCCCGAAGGAATGAGATGGCTCAGACGCTGCGCGATCGACTGCGCGAACTCGATGATGAGAAAAACCGGTGGTTTCGAGAAAGAAACGCTCAGGCCGCAGCAGCGGCCAGCGTTCTCGAGAATGCAGGACGAGACGCTTGGAACGCGGCGACGCGGGCTGGCGTCGACCTTGTCGCGCGTACGCCACAAGAGCTTCGAGCGCTCGGCGCGCGGGCGGTGGCGTCGAAGAGTCAATCAGCCAAACAACCTCAGCCGCGCTCCGGGCGCGCAGACTTTCCCGCCAGCCACGTACGGAATTCGACCGCCCTTCCTTACGAGCAGCGACCGATCGTCGGCCCAGGCTCCCTGGGCCGTGAGGCGGCGTTGCAAGCAGACACTGCGGTCCGCTCCGCCGCCAACCTCCTGACCTTTGGCGGCGCCGACCACCTGGCGGCGGCTGGCGACGCCGTACTCGATTGGAATAGCCCCTACGGATTCCAACAACGCTACGAGACCAATCTCGCGAATGAGCGGGCGCGCAATCAGTACGACGCCACGCACCGACCCGCAGCGCAGTTCGGCGGCAAGATGGGTGGGACGGCTCTTGCGTTTGTAGGATTGGGGCCGGCTAGGGGCGTGGCGTCGGCCGGCGCGAGATTACCCGGCGCTGCACCCTTGTCCATGCGGGAAGGCGCGGCGCTATTGGGCGCGGGGGCGACGAGCGGCGCGATTGCACAGACGATAGGAGATGCCGCGCGCGGACATCGATCGACGGGTCAGGATATTGCGGGCTCGATGGTTGGCGGAGCAGCCGGCAGCGCCGCTCTGTCACTCGGTCCAGCCAGGGCAGGTGCGGTTGAGGGATGGGCGACCTCGGCCGCCCAGGACCTATTCAACGGCCGGCCGATTTCCCTCGATAGGGCGGGGGAAGGAATGATTCTGGGAGGTGCGATTGGCGGCGCGGCTGGCCGTACGGGGCGCGACGCCGCCAATGACCTCTCGCCGAAGGCGAAGGGCAAGTTGGGTCAGGCAATGGGTGAAGCGAGAAGCGCCATCAATGGCCAGGCGCGGGACCACGGGCCCAAGGCGAGAGACTACGTGGCCGACAAGATTTACTGGTATCCCGACGGCCGGAGCGGGACCATCAGGTTTGAAGATAAGTTCGGCTATGGCGCCGACTTAAGCAGAAATCAGAAGATTGCGCAGTCCGTTCTAGGTCAAGACTTCAAACTCTACCACTTTACGCCAGATGACATCGGAAGCCTGTCCGGGCTATTGGGGTCAACGGCGGCCAGCCAACTCGAATTCAGGCCTGTGGAGGAGCGTAGAGGGCCGGCGAGCCTATGGGCGTTCTGATTGGTAACGCACAGCTTGGGCGCGTGGCATGGCCGCGCGCCCAGCATGCGCCTCTGGCCTCTGGAACCGACTCCCGGTAAGAACGGAGCATGAACTCGCTTCTGATCGTCGCCGCGCTCGGCCTCGTCCTCGCCGCTATCGGCTTCGCCTGGGCGCTGATGGAGCGGGCGCGGGCCAACCGCGCCGAGGCGCGCGCCTGGCAGCTGCAGGACGCCGCAGCCCGCGTGAAGGTGATCGAGGAGATGGGCGCCAAGAACGCCGCCCTGCTGCAGGGCGAGGCCGCCAACGCCATCGCCGAGCAGGTGCTGAAGCGCGCCGACGAGACCTTCCACAATCGCGAGCAGCTGGCCCAGGCGCGGCTGGAGGCCCAGCTGAAGCCGGTGGCCGAGACCCTCGCCAAGTTCCAGGAGCAGGTGGTCGCCGTCGAGAAGGCGCGCGCCGAGGACACCGGCGGTCTGAAGGCGCAGATCTCGGCCCTGATGGCCGCGTCGGCCGCCACCCCGGACGAGACCCGCAAGCTCTCATCGGCCCTGCGCCGTGGCGCGGGCGTCCAGGGCCGGTGGGGCGAACAGACCCTGCGCAACGTGCTGGAGGCCGCGGGCCTCTCCAAGCACTACGACTTCGCCGAACAGACCTCGACCGACACCGAGGAAGGCCGCCGTCGCCCCGACGTCACCGTGCGACTGCCAGGCGGAGCGGTGTTCGTGATCGACGCCAAATGCTCGCTGAACGCCTTCCTGGAGGCGCAGGACGCCGCCGAGGACGGCGCGCGCGAGGCCGCCTACGCGCGCCACGCCCAGAGCGTCCGCGCCCACATCCAGGGCCTGTCGGCCAAGGCCTATTGGGATCAGTTCGCCGCCTCGCCCGACTTCGTGGCCATGTTCATCCCCGGCGACAGCTTCCTGGCCGCCGCCCTGGAGCGGGCGCCCGAGCTGATGACCGAGGCCATGGACCGCCGGGTGCTGGTGGTGACGCCGACCACCCTGTTCGCGCTCTGCAAGGCCGTGGTCTACGGCTGGCGGGTCGAGGAGCAGGCGGCCAACGCCCAGGAGATCGTCAAGCTGGGGCGCGAGCTCTACAAGCGCCTGACGGTGATGGGCGGCCACACGGCCTCGGTGGGCAAGGCGCTGGAGGCGGCGGTGACCCGCTACAACGCCTTCGTGGGCTCGCTGGAGACCCAGGTGATGACCCAGGCCCGCCGTTTCGAGGACCTCAAGGTCGACCACGAGGGCAAGGCGCTGCCCGAACTTCCGCCGGTCGAGACCGGCGTGCGGCCCCTGGCCAAGCTGGCCGCCGCGCCCGAAGGCGCCCCTGCCGTGCGGCTGGCCTCGGGCGGCGACGGCTAGTCGCCCGGACCGCGCGTCGCCTTGACGCTCGCGGGGGCCTCGCCTACCTCAATGAAACCATGGCCCTGCGTGAAATCCTCGTCGTCCCGAACCCCGTCCTGAAACAGGTCTCGACCCCGGTCGAGACGGTGGATGACGATCTGCGTCGGCTGATGGACGACATGCTGGAGACCATGTACGCGGCGCCTGGCATCGGC
>CAMFIW010000404.1 GCA_945952355.1 uncultured Phenylobacterium sp.
CCGCATGGCGAGGGCGGTCTGCAGCTATCTTCGGTTCGCGCTCGACGGGGCCGAGTCGGCCGGCGTGCTGGTAAGGATCCACAGTGGCCACACCTCGATGTCGACCCCGCTCAACCGCGGCCTGGTGGAGGACATCGAGCACGGGCTGGAGCGCGGCCGCTTCGTCGTCCCGACCGTCGAGGCCGGCGTGCTCTATGTGCTGGGGGTCACGCAACTCGCCCTTGTGCGCATCGTCCAGGAGCCCACGCTCGCCTTCGCCGTCTTCCTCTCGCAACAGATGTGCGCACTGACCTTGAGGGGACTCGGAATTCCGGCCGCGGAGGCCGACCTGATCGCCGCCCAGGCGAGCGACGAGATCGTACGACGCGGCGCCTATTCCACCCCTTCCTCGACCGGAGCCGCCCATTGAGCCCGCGCCCCCTGACGCCCTTCGAGGGCATGGACATCCGCTCGCTGCTGGATGAGCTGGCGCAAGAGCGTGGCGACCATCCCTGCCTGATCTGGGAGCCCTTCGAGGGCGAGGGCGCACGTTGGAGCTACGTGGAATTCCGCGACGCAGTTCGCCGGGTGGCCGGCGGCCTGCACGCCCGCGGCGTCCAGCCGGGCCAGCGAGTGCTGATCCACCTGGACAACTGTCCGGAGTCGGTGGTCGGCTGGCTGGGCTGCGCCTATGCGGGCGCGGTTGGGGTGACGACCAACGCCAAGTCGACCTTGGACGAACTCGCCTACTTCGCCGATCACAGTGGGGCGGTCGGTGCGATCACCCAGCCGCGGTTCGCCGACCTGGTGGCGCAGGCGGCGCCAGCCCTGGCCTGGCGCGTCGTCACCGCGAGCGACAACGGCGCACCGCCCGCAACCTTCACCGCCGCCTTCGAGCCGTTCGAGGCGCTGACCGGCGAGGACCTGCCCGAGCGGCCACACGATCCGTGGGCGCATTTCGGCATACAGTACACATCCGGCACGACGGCCCGGCCCAAGGCGGTGCTTTGGACGCACGCGAATGCGCTTTGGGGCGCGCGCCAGTGCGCCCTAAACGAGGACCTGCACGCGGACGACGTCCATCTCGTGCACCTGCCGCTGTTCCACACCAACGCCCAGGCCTATTCGGTGCTGGCGGCGCTTTGGGCCGGGGCGACTTGCGTGCTCATGCCCCGCTTCTCGGCTTCCCGCTTCTGGCCGGTGTCGCTGAAGCACGGGGCGACCTGGACCTCGATGGTGCCATTCTGCGTCAAGGCCCTGACCCAGCAGCCCCGGCCCGACCGGCACAGCTATCGTCACTGGGGCAACGGAATCTGCGAACCGGCCTGGGACAAGCTGTTCGGGGTCAAGACTATCGGCTGGTGGGGGATGACCGAGACCATCACCCACGGGACCGTCGGCTCCGCTCATCGCCGGGACGCCCCGATGTCCATGGGCCGGCCCGCGCCCGGCTACGAGATTTTCGTACTGGACGAGGGTGGCGCACCGGTCGGGCCCGGCGAGGTCGGCGACCTCTTCGTGCGCGGCGTTCCGGGCGTCTCGCTGTTCCTGGAGTATGCCGGCAATCCGGAGGCGACGCGGGCGGCCTATACCGAGGAGGGCCTGTTCATCACCGGCGACCGCGTACGACTGGGCGCCGACGGCTATCTCTACTTCGCCGACCGGGCCAAGGACATGCTGAAGGTCGGCGGCGAGAACGTCGCGGCCTCCGAGATCGAACGGGTCATTTCCGCCGTGCCGGGGGTTGCCGAGGTGGCTGTCGTGGGGATGCGTCACCCCATGCTCGACGAGGCGCCGGCGGCCTTCGTGATCCCGCAGGCCGGCGGTAGCGAGGACCTGGCCCAACGGATCGAGGCGGCCTGCGTCGAGGCCCTGGCTGCGTTCAAGCGGCCGCACCTGGTGCGCCTGGTCGATGCCCTGCCCCGCTCCACCCTGGAAAAGGTCGCCAAGGCGGAATTGCGCGCCATGCTGGCGACCGAAGCCGAAGCCTGACCGGTCGGCTCGAACAGTCGCTTGACCAAGGTCAAGGCGCGGTCGAAGGGGGCGTGTCGCGATGATCGCCTGGAGGCGCATCAAATGAATCGAGCCGCTGTCGCCCTCGTACCGCGTGGCGCCCTGGCCGCCGCCCTGCTGCTCTCGCTAGCCACGCCCCTCACGTCCAGGGCCACGAGCGCGACGGCGTCGATACCGGTCGACTCCGAGCTAACCCTCAACGGCGTTGGCGTCGCCTGCACGGGCATTGGCGCCGACGCACGGGCGGACGCCCGTTGGCGCCGATATGGCGTTCGGATCGAGTTCTCCGACGCCAAGAACGAGTACCTTGCGGGCGGCGCGATCAGCCTGCGCGACGCCAAGGGCCGCGAACTCCTCAAAGCCTCTTGCGACGCGCCCTGGCTTCTGCTGCAGCTTCCCGAAGGCGCCTACAGCGTCGAGGGCTGGGAGCCTGGAACGCCGGCCAAGCCGCGAAGCGCCCGCTTCAGTACGCCGACCGGCGCCCAGCAACGCGTCGTCCTCCAATTTCCGGACCTCTGAGGCCGGCGGTTAGGACTCGAGGGCGCGGATCATCTCGACCCGGGGCGCGTGCCGCCCACCGTCGAACCCGGCGCCCAGGAAGGCGTCGACGATGTCGATGGCCAGGCCTTCGCCCAATACTCGCGCGCCCAGCGCCAGCATGTTCGCATCGTTGTGCTGTCGGATCATGCGCGCCGAGAACGTGTCCGCGCAGACCCCGCATCGGATGCCGCGAACCTTGTTGGCGGCCATCATGATGCCTTGCCCAGTGCCGCAGAGGATGATCCCGAGCCGGCAGTCGCCCGAGGCGACGCGTCGCGCCGCCGCCTCACCATGCCTGGGATAGGGCGTGCTCTCCAGAGTGGTCGGTCCGATGTCGACGACATCCCACCCCCGCCCCTCGACGTGGCCCGCGATCGCCTGGCGGAGCGTGATGGCGGTGTGGTCGCTGGAGAGAACGATGCGCTTGATTTCGGCCGGCATTGCGAGAACGCCCTTTCGCGGCGTCGGTGGAGCGGAGGGTCCAATAGCGTGATTGTTCACATCTCAGGACAGGATTTGTCAGGGCTTGGCCGCGATTCTCAGCGCGAAGTACCCGCGAGAATGCGAATGAGCCGGTCGATGTCCTGCGAACTGTTGTAGACGGACGGCGATATCCGGATCCGGTGCTCGTAGGTCGAGATGCGAAGGCCGGCCGCGGCCAAGCGAACGTCGAAGCGCGCCGCGGCGTCGCGCGCGGCGAAGGCGACCACCGGACCCGGTGATCCGCGCGGCGTAAGCGGCGCGAAGCCCAAGCCCGGCAGGGCGTCCTGCAGCTCATCGATCAAGGGCTGGCGGTGACGGGAAATGGCCTCAACGCCGTACTCGAGGATGTACTGCAAAGACGCCCGGGCGACGGCGAGCGCGCCCCAGGCAGGGGTGCTTACTTCGAAGATCCCCGCCGCGCCCGTCGCCAGTTCGGCAGGTTCCAGCACGGGTCCCGGCGTCTCGAACGGCAGGACGTGGCTCTCCTGACGGCGCACCTGCCGCCAGCCGACCTCGACCCGCTTCAAGCGCTCCAGTCGATCGGGGCGGACGTAGAGAAAGGCGGTTCCGAAATCGCCCATGAGCCACTTATAGGTGCCGCAGCAGGCGAAATCGACGCCGCTGGCCCGAACGTCGACCGGCGCCGCGCCCGCCGCCTGGATGATATCCGCATAGACCAGGGCGCCTCGAGCGTGAGCCAGGCCGCAGAGCTCGGCCAAGTCGTGCGTGAAGCCCGTCGTGCTGGAGACCAGGGACACGGCGACCAAGCGGGTCTTCGGACCGATGAGCTCGCGCAAATCGGCCAGGTCGATCGCCCCGCTCCGCGGGCGGGCCACCGCCACTGGAACCCCGCGGCGCGCCAGTTCCGCATAGAGGGCCAGTGAGCCGTCATAGTGAAGGGCGTCGGTCACCAC
>CAMFIW010000405.1 GCA_945952355.1 uncultured Phenylobacterium sp.
GTCCTGCAGCGTGGCCCGCAGGTCCATCAGTTCTTCCGGTGACATCGCCATGCCGCAGGCTAGAGCCGCCGGCACGCTCTTGGCGGGTTCCCGCAGCGCGAGACCCGCCGGGGTCAGGCTCACGAGAACCCTCCGTTCATCGGCCGGATCGCGGCTGCGGTCGACCAGTCCCCCGGACTCCATCCGCTTTAGCAGGGGGGTCAGGGTGCCGGAATCGAGGTTCAGCGCGTCGCCCAGTTCGCTCACGGTCCGCGGCGCGTGTTCCCACAGCACCAGCATCACGAGGTACTGCGGATAGGTCAGGCCCAGCGGCTCCAGGATCGGCCGATACGCGCGCGTCACCAGCCCGCTCGCCGCGTAGAGCGCGAAGCAGAGCTGGTTGTCCAGGCGCAGCAACTCGGCCGCGTCCGGCGCGACCGAGTCCTCGATGGTCAGCTTGGGGTCGGTTCGACTCATGCGGCCTTTACGGTGATCCCGACATCGATATTGCCGCGGGTGGCGTTCGAATAGGGGCACACTTGGTGCGCCGCCGCCACCAGGGCTTCCGCCGCGGCCTGGTCGAGGCCTTGGGTCTCGGCCTCGAGGCTGACGCCCAGTTTGAAGCCGCCTTCGGCGCGCGGATGCAGGGAGACGTGGGCGGTCACCGCCGCGCCCTTCAGCGGGACCTTCTGCTGGCCGGCGATGAAGCGCACCGCATTCTCGAAGCAGGCGGCGTAGCCGGCGGCGAACAGCTGCTCGGGGTTCGTGGCGCCGCCGCGGCCGCCCATCTCCTTCGGCAAGGCGAGGTCGACCGACAGCAGGCCGTCATTGGTTTCGACATGGCCGGCGCGGCCGCCGACGGCTCGGGCTTCGGTGGAATAGAGGGCGGACATGAGGTGTCTCCGTTCAAGATTGTGAGCAATTAAATTGTACACAATCAAATTGGAGTCAAGCGGCTCTTTCGGGCGCGGCTTCCGGGTCGCTTGCGCTTTCCGCCGGCTTCATAGTCAAGTGGCGGAGAAGGCGGGACATTCGTGAGTCACCGCGGGGGCCAAGACAAGAATGTTCCGACCGGAAAACGCGCAGAGTTTCGTGGGCCTCGCGCTCATCATCCTGGCCTGCTGGGCGTTCTCGGAGGACCGCAAGCGCTTCCCCTGGAAGCTGACGATCGGCGCCTTGATCCTGCAGGGCCTTTTGGTCCTGGCCCTGTTCGGCGTGCCGGCCTTGCGCGCGGGCCTGGCGGGGGTCGGGACGGCCGTCGACGGCCTCGCTTCCAGCACCCAGGCCGGCGTCGCCTTCGTGTTCGGCTTCCTGGCCGGCGGTGGCGATCAGCCGTACCAATTGACCAACCCCGGGGCGATGTTCGTGTTCGCGTTCCGCGTCCTGCCGGTGATCCTGGTGGTCTGCGCGCTGGCCGCTCTGCTCTGGCACTGGCGGATCCTGAAGTGGGTCACCCAGGGCTTCGGGTTCCTGTTCGAGAAGACCATGGGACTGCGCGGCCCACCTGCGCTCGCCACCGCCGCCACCGTCTTCATGGGCCAGGTCGAGGGCCCGATCTTCATCCGCTCCTACCTGAAGACCCTGTCGCGCTCGGAACTGTTCATGCTGATCGCGGTCGGCATGAGCTGCGTCTCCGGCTCCACCATGGTGGCCTATGCGACCATCCTGAAAGGCGTCCTGCCCAACGCCGCCGCCCACGTGCTCACCGCCTCGATCATCTCGGCCCCGGCCGGCGTGCTGCTGGCCCGCATCCTTGTCCCGCGTCGTCCGGAGGACGAGACCGAGGGCGAGGCCGATCCCGCCCAGGACAAGGTCTACGAAAGCTCCATCGACGCCATGATCAAGGGCACGTCCGACGGCCTGCAGATCGTGCTCAACATCGCCGCCACCCTGATCGTGTTCGTGGCCATCGTGGCGATGATCAACGGCATCCTGGGCCTCTTCCCGCCCGTGGGCGGCGCGCCGCTGTCGGTGGAACGCGGGCTGGGCGCGATCTTCGCCCCCCTGGCCTGGTCGATCGGCGTGCCTTGGAAGGACGCCTCCGCCGCCGGCTCCCTTCTGGGCGTCAAGCTGGTGCTCACCGAGTTCACCGCCTTCATCCGCCTGGGAGCTACGCCGATCGGCGCGCTGGACGAGCGCACCCGGGTGATCATGACCTATGCGCTGTGCGGCTTCGCCAATATCGCCTCGGTGGGCATGAATGTGGCCGGCTATACCGTCCTGGTGCCCGAGCGCCGCTCGGAGGTGATCAACATGGTCTGGAAGGCGATGGTCTCCGGCTTCCTGGCCACCTGCGTCACCGCCGCGGTCGTCGGGGCCATGCCGCGCGAGCTGTTCGCACACTGAGATATCGCACCCTGGGGAGGGACCGACCATGAAGCTCTACGACACGCCGCTGGCCCCCAATCCGCGCCGGGTGCGCTGGTTCATGGCCGAGAAGGGCATCGAGGACGTCGAGATCGTCCGCCTGAACCTGATGGAGGGCACCCACAAGCAGCCCGACTACCTCGCCAAGGCCGGCCTGCCCAACGTCCCGGCGCTGGAGATGGACGACGGGACCACCGTCACCGAATCCGTCGCCATCTGCCGCTATCTCGAGAGCCGCTATCCCGAGCCCAATCTGTTCGGCCGCACGCCGGAGGAGACGGCGGTCGTCGAGATGTGGATGCGCCGCGCCGAGATGCTGGTCGCGACCCCTTTCATGCTCGGCGTTCGCCACCTGCATCCTGCGCTGGCGGCCCTGGAGAAACAGGAGCCGGCCATCGGCGAGTACAACCGCGACCAGGGCCTGCGCGCGCTGCGGGTGTTCGACCGACGCCTCGCCGGCCACGAATGGCTGGCGACGGATCGCCTGACCATCGCCGATATCGTCGGTTACATCGGCATCGACTTCACGCGCATGCTGAAGCTGGCGATCCCGGAAGATCTCAAGCACGTGCAGCGCTGGGCCGCGGCCATGCGCGAACGGCCGGCGGCCCGAGCGGGGATGTAGCCCCTATTTCCGGGGCGGCAGAGGATAGACGATGAAGTCGTCGTGGGTGTCGCGCACGACGGTCTCACCCATCTTGTGGACCGCCGCCTGCAACTCCAGCAGGTCCGAATAAGGTAGCTCCAGCGCGCGTTCATCCGGATGCTCGGGCGCGGCGTCCTTGAAGTCCTTGCCCGGGGTCCGCGTCATCTCGACGTGGGCGCCCAGGATCGCCTTCGGCCGGTGCGTCTTCGTGAAGCCGACCACGCGGTCGATGCTGTCGCGATAGTCGCCGAACATGTTGGATGGCACATAGAGCCGCCCCGGATAGAGAGTGTCGCCGGACAGCAGCAGCCGGTCCTTCTCGTCGAACACCATGATGTGCGCCGGCTGGTGGCCTGGCGTCGGGATGATGTCGAGCACCCGCCCGCCGAGGTCGTAGCGGACGATCTGCTTCGGCCAATCGGTGATCTTGAAGAAGTCGGCGACCTCGGGGGCCGTACGGCCCACCACCACGGTGTCGGGACGTTCCTTGAACTCGGCGTCGCCCTGCACGTGGTCGCCGTGGCCGTGGCTGTGGGCCACCACAAGCGGGATCGATTTCCGGTGATGGGTCGCCAGCCACTGGTCGATCACCGCATCGACCGCCGGCCGGATCTTCAGGCCGCCCGCGCCGCTGTCCAGCAACAGCACCCGGTCATTGCCGAACACCAGGTAGAGGAACGGCGCCTCGAAATTGGTCCTCACCGACTGGCGGATCACATAGGTGTCGGCGTCGATCTTCTGGACCTGGGTCTGCGGCTCGTCGGCCTTGGTCCCGTCGATCCAGGGCTGGAACATCGGCTTGGCGACGACGGGCCCGGCCGCCAGCAGGGCGGCGGCGCAGAGGGCTGCGATCTTCATGGGGTTCGGTCTCCTATTTCGGGGACAGGGTGAACAACTCCAGCGAAGAGGCCGGCGTCGGGGGTGAGTTGTTCAAC
>CAMFIW010000406.1 GCA_945952355.1 uncultured Phenylobacterium sp.
ACCGTCGGCGACGGCGGAGGGCTGACCTCTATCGGCTCTCCCCGCCACGCGGCGGCATCGAGGTGAGCCATGCAAGACACCCCCATCCATCCGGCGGTCGATCCCGTCGCACTCGCCGGCCTCGCGACCGAGCGGGCGGCCCACATCGTCGAGCATCTGAACGACGCACCCTTCGAGGAGGCGGTGGCCCTGGTCGCCTACCTCCCGTACGCCAAGGCCGTCGAGGCCTTCGACCAGCCTGAACTGCGTCGCGCCGGCGATCTGCTGGAAGCCCAGTCCAAGACCCTCGCGCTGTCTTTGCTGCGCGACATGTCGGCCGACCGCGCCGTCGACACCCTGCACGAACTCGGCCCGCGCGAGAGTGCGGCGCTTCTCGACGCCCTCGAACCGGAGACCGGGGCGGCGCTGCGCGCCCTGCTGGCCTACCCGAAGGACACGGCGGGCGCCCTGATGACCACGGAGTTCGTGGCCATTCCCGCCACGGCCACGGTGGCCGAGACCCTGGCGCACATCCGCGACGTCGAGCGGACGCGCGAGACCATCTACGCCATCTGTATCCTCGACCCGCACACCAAGGGTCTGGTCCAGACCCTGTCCCTGCGCCGGCTCATCATGGGCGCGCCGGAGGCCCTGGCCCTGTCGCTCGCCCTGCCCCAGGATCCCATCACCGTCGCCCCGCTCACCGACCGTGAGGAGGTGGCCCGGCTGGTCTCGGTTCACGACCTGCTGGCGGTGCCGGTGATCGACGAGCGACGCCGCGTCCTGGGCATCGTGACGGTCGACGACGTGATCGACGCCATCGTGGCCGAGAGCACCGAGGACGTGCAGCGGTTCGGGGGCGTCGAGGCGACCAACGAGCCCTATCTGCAGATCGGCTTCCTGAGCATGATCCGCAAGCGGGCCGGTTGGCTGTCGGTCCTGTTCCTCAGCGAGATGCTGACCGCCAGCGCCATGCAGCACTTCGCCGACGAACTGCAGAAGGCCGTGGTCCTGACCCTGTTCATCCCGCTGATCATGAGCTCGGGCGGGAACTCCGGATCCCAGGCGACTTCCCTGCTGATCCGCGCCCTGGCGCTCGGCCAGCTGCGGTTGCGCGATTGGTGGCGGGTCGCCCTGCGCGAATTGCCGACCGGAATCGTGCTCGGCGGCCTTCTGGGCGCGATCGGTGTGGCGCGGATCACCGCCTGGCAGTACCTCGGCATATACGACTACGGCCCGCACTGGGTCCTGATCGCCACGACGGTCGCGGCCGGCCTGGTGGGCATCGTCACGTTCGGCTCGCTCGCCGGCTCGATGCTGCCCTTCATCCTGAAGCGTCTCGGCTTCGATCCCGCCAGCGCATCGGCGCCCTTCGTCGCGACCCTGGTCGATGTCACCGGGCTGGTGATCTATTTCAGCGTCGCCTACGCCATTCTGCGCGGCACCCTCCTCTAGCCCGATCCGTCATTCCCATGTCACCAACCTGCGGCACGCCGCGGGCGGGAGGAGACCATGCTTCGCACCCTGTCGAAGACGCCTCGCCCCAATGGGCTCCGCGCGGCGCTCGTGCTGATCTTGGCCGGGGCCGCGGCGACGCCCGTACGCGCGGACCCGGCGGCCCTGCAACTCGACCTGAAGAACACGACCGACATCTGGCGCAACGCCGGCGGCGGCGTCGTGCGCATCGGCGGCGACTGGCACGGCGCCGTGGGCTATACGAGCCTCGACAAACTGCAGGTCAGCGCCAACCTGAACGGCGAGGCCCTGGGGCTGAACGGGTTCAAGGCGCATCTGTTCGTCTTCAAGACGAACGGCGAGACCCTCAGCCCGTCCCGGACGGGCGACATCCAGACCGCGAGCAATATCGAGGCGCTCAGCGCAACGCGGCTCTTCGGACTATGGGCGGAACAACGCCTGGGCGGGGAAGGCGCGCACGGCGCTGACCTGCGGATCGGCCTGATGGACCTGAACGACACGTTCGACAGCATCCGGACCGCGGGCCTGTTCCTCAACTCCTCCCATGGTATCGGGCCGGACCTTTCGCGCAGCGGCCGCAACGGCCCCTCGATCTTCCCCGTGAGCGCACTGGGCGTGCAGGCCGCTTGGGCGCCGCGCGAAGATCTGACGATCCGTCTCGCCGCCTTCGACGGCGTGCCCGGCGACCCGGCGCATCCGAAGGCCTTCGCGGCAGTAACATTGAGCGGTCAGGATGGCGCCTTGCTGATCGGTCAGGCCGACTGGACTTTCGCCCCGCACAGCCAGGCGAGCCTCGGCGTCTGGCGCTACACCGCGCCGCTGCCAGGCGCCCGCGATCCCCGGCCCGGCGTCTACGCCTTTGTAGATGCGCCCCTGCCTGGCCTGCCCAGGGTTCGCGGCTGGCTCCGCGCGGGCTTCGCCGACCGCCGCGCGCAGACGGTGTCCGACTATGTCGGCGGCGGGGTCGTCTGGACCGGCCCTCTCGCGGCCCGGCCCGAGGATCAATTCGGCCTCGCGTTCGCCCGCGCGGGCCTCAGCGGACCGCCCGGTGGGCCCGCCGCGTGGTCTCGCCCGGAGATCAATCTCGAGGCGACCTATTCGTTTGTCGTCAATCCCCGCCTGCGGCTACAGCCGGATCTGCAATATATCCGCCATCCTGGGCTCGCCCCGAACAGGCCCGACGCGCTGGCGATCGGGCTGAGGGTGGTGTTCGAGGCCTCGAACGCGCGGGCCGACTAGACCCTAGTGGCGCTGGTCCATCCACCAGTAGACGACGAAGGCGATCGCGGCCGGCATGGCGTAGCAGGCGGCCGTCCACCACGGCGAATGAGCGCTGGCCGGCAAGACCGAGGCGGCCAGGCCGCCGATCACCATGACCGCGAACAGGGCCGCCGCCGCGGCGATGATGTTGAGCAATTCGCGCGGCATCTGCCGCAACGGTGTCGCCAGTGCGCCCAGGGGGGTGTTGCGCATCTCGTGTTCCCTTCCCGACGGCGGTCGGTGCGTCCTTGTATGGTCTTCCGCGCCCGTTAACGATGGGAGCGGCGCTTTCGATCCGCCTATGGACGAAGCTTGCCTCATTTCTGTGACGTTGCAAGTCTGCAACCGTCTTAGGCGAGTAGGGATGCGGCGCCGCAAGGCGGCGCTTGCGTCGGCGCGGCGGTTGGCTCCATACGAGCGCCTCCGAATCGCCGCTATGCTCTGACGATGTCCAAGGCCCAGCCTCAAGCCTCCCTTTTCGACGACGCCTTGAACCCGGCGCCCGCCGCGCCGCTGGCCGAGAACCACGAGCCTCGCCCCTCCCCGCCCGGCGGCTATTCGGCCAAGGACATCGAAGTCCTCGAAGGCCTGGAGCCGGTGCGCAAGCGCCCGGGCATGTACATCGGCGGCACCGACGAGCGGGCCTTGCACCACCTGTTCGCCGAGGTTCTGGACAACGCCATGGACGAGGCCGTCGCCGGCCACGCCAAGCTGATCGAAGTGACCCTCGACGCCGAGGGCATGCTGACCGTCAAGGACGACGGCCGCGGCATTCCTGTCGACCCGCACCCGAAGCATCCGGGCAAGTCGGCCCTGGAAGTGATCATGACCGTGCTGCACTCGGGCGGGAAGTTCTCGGGCAAGGCCTACGAGACCTCCGGCGGCCTGCACGGGGTCGGGGTCTCGGTCGTGAACGCACTGTCCGAACGCGTGGAAGTCACCGCCTTCAAGGACGGGTTCGAATGGCGCCAAGCCTTCACCCGCGGGAAGCCCCTGGGCGGTATCGAGAAGCTGGGCGCCACCAAGAAGCACGGCACCTGGATCAGCTTCACGCCCGATCCGGTGATCTTCGGCGACGGCGCAACCTTCAAGCCAGCGCGACTCTACAGGATGGCGCGGTCCAAGGCCTATCTGTTCGGCGGAGTCGAGATCCGCTGGAAATGCGATCCCTCGCGCATCCAGGACCAGACC
>CAMFIW010000407.1 GCA_945952355.1 uncultured Phenylobacterium sp.
GTCATCATCGCCAGGTGATGCAGGTCGAGGCGCAGGGTCGCTCGCCCCTCGCTGCGCGCCACCTTGGCCTCCGCCTCGTAGACTTTCGACAGCCGCAGATAGGCCCAGCCGACCGCCTCCGGCAGACCGGCGTCCGGCGCGGCTTCGTCAAGGAAGGCCTCCGGCGTGGCCTTCAGTTCGCGCGCGAAGACCTTGCGCTGAGCATGGTCCTTGATCAGCCCGGCCAGCGCGCCGGGCGGAAACCACTGATCCCAGGCGGGGATCAGCCCGTCCCTCACCTTCGCGCGGACCTCGGCTCCGAAGGCTTCGCCTGTTGTCGAGAACCAGCTGCGCCCGGGATGCGGCAGGATCGCATCGACGAACACCACCTGCCGCACCGCTTCGCCGGCCGCGGCCGTCACGCTGGCGGCCAGGCCGCCGGCGCCCGAATGCACGACGAGCGCTGCGGGGCCCAGCCCCGCGATCTGGTCGGCGACCTGCTCGCCGATCGCCGGATAGTAGGGCGCGGAAAGCCCGCTCAGGTCGGGCAAGGCCGGGATCGTCGCCTCGACGCCCCGGCGCGCGGCCTCCACCGCCACGGCCCGCCAGACCGACGGCCCGGTCAGCGGGCTGTGCAGCAGCACCCAGCGCATGGGACGAATTCAGTCCTCGTACTTGTCGGCGACCATCTTGTTCAGCAGGCGAACGCCATAGCCCGTGGCGCCGTCCGGGATGGTCGGCACGCTGGAGGGCTTCTTCCAGGCGGTCGAAGCGATGTCGAGGTGCGCCCAGGGCAGACCGTTGACGAAGCGCTGGATGAACAGGGCCGCGGTGATCGAGCCGCCCGGCCGGCCGCCGGTGTTCTTCATGTCGGCGATCATCGAGTCGATGTTCTTGTCGTACTGGGCCGGCAGGGGCATGCGCCACAGAGGCTCGCCTTCCGACTTGGAGGCGGCGAGAAGGTTCTCCGACAATTCGTCGTTATTGCTGAACAAACCGGCGTAGTCGTTGCCCAGGGAGATGATGATGGCGCCCGTCAGGGTGGCTAGGTCGACCATGAACTTCGGCTTGAAGCGGTCCTGACAATACCAAACGGCGTCGGCCAGCACGAGCCGGCCCTCGGCGTCGGTATTGATGATCTCGATGGTCTGGCCGGACATCGAAGTGACCACGTCGCCCGGGCGCTGCGCGTTGCCGTCCGGCATGTTCTCGACCAGGCCCAGGATGCCGACCGCGTTCACCTTGGCCTTGCGTCCCGCCAGCACGTGCATGAGGCCGGCCACGGCGGCCGCGCCGCCCATGTCCCACTTCATGTCCTCCATGCCGTCGGCCGGCTTCAGGCTGATGCCCCCGGTATCGAAACAGACTCCCTTGCCGATGAAGGCCACTGGCTGGGCGGAGGCGTCGCGCGCGCCGTTCCACTTGATCACGGCGAGTTGGCTCTCGCGGATCGATCCCTGCCCCACCCCGAGCAGCGAGCCCATGCCGAGCTTGGCCATCTCTTCCTCGCCGAGGATCTCGACCTCGAGGCCCAGCGTCTCCAGGTCCTTCACGCGCCGGGCGAATTCAGCGGGGTAAAGAACGTTCGGCGGCTCGGACACGAGGTCGCGGGAGAAGGCCACCGCATCGGACAGGGCGGCCAGGGGTGCGAAGGCGGAGCTCGCCGCCTCGCGGTCGGCGGCGACGATCTCGGTCTTGGCGATCGACGGCTTCTTGTCCGCCGCTTCCTTGGTCCGGTATTTATCGAAACGATATGACGCCAGCCGCACCCCCAGGGCCGCGCGGCCGGCGAAGGCCGCCTCGGCCTTGGGCAGTTTCACCCGCAAGGTCTTCAGGCCGGTCGACTTTACCGCCCCATAGGCCGCGGCGGCGGCGTGCTCGGCGGCCATTTCGTCGAAGCCTTCCGCCTTGCCGGCGCCGATGAGCAGAACGCGATCGGCGGCCTGCGCGCCGGGGACGTCCAGCACCTGGCCCTTGGCCCCGGTGAACCGACTCGCCGATACGGCGCGGGCATAGGCGCCGGCCTCGGCGGTTTCGGCCTCGCCCTCGAACACCACCACCGCCAGCGCGGCCTTTTCCGGAAGCGCGGCGTCGCTCGCCACGAACTCAATCAGCATCACGATCTCTCAAACCTGTGCTCGGGCGCGGCCAACGCCCCTCATGCGGCGCATCCAACCCGCTCTGGTCAAGGTTGTGCGGCGCGGCGACGCATGGTTTAGAGCAGGTTCGCCGCTCAGGCGCGTCCAAATCGCCTGCGAGCCCCTAATTTCTTCAGACCATGCGCCTGATCGACCGCTATCTGCTCCGTCAGCTCCTGGGTCCGACCGTGCTCGCCACGGCCGCGCTCACCGCGGTCGCCTTGCTGCTCACCAGCCTCACCCAGCTCGAGATCATCGTCAGCCAGCGGCAGAGCGCGACGATCTTCATCGAGGTGACGCTGCTGGCTCTGCCGCAACTCGTGAACATGGTCGAGCCCATCGCCCTCTTCGCGGCCGCCCTGGTGGCGCTGAACCGTCTGCATGTGGACCAGGAGATCGTCGTCTGCTTCGCCGGCGGCATGAGCCGTTGGCGGGTGATCTCGCCGGCCCTGCGCCTGGCTGGCGCGGTTGCGGTGATCGCGCTCTTTCTGAACCTCTGGGTCCAGCCGGCCGCCCTGCGGGCCATGCGCGAGGTGCTGTTCGATGTGCGCACCGACCTGGCGGCCACCCTGGTGCGCGAGGGGGAGTTCACCGAACCCGCGCCCGATCTGACCGTCTACGCCCAGACTATCGACAACAGCGGGCTGATCCACAACCTCTTCATCCACCAGACCAAGAACGACGGGGGCGCGACCACCTACACCGCCGAACAGGGCCGGATGACCAAGATCGCCGGCAAGCCCGTCCTGATGATGCACAAGGGCTCCACCCAGGAGTTCTCCAAGACGGGCGTCCTGAACTACCTGTCTTTCGATGACTACCCCTTCGAGCTCACGGGCTTCGTCAATTCCACCGACCTCGTGCACTACAAGCCATCCGACCGCTACCTGCATGAGTTGCTGTTCCCCGACCTCACCCAGGATTGGGAGCAGAAGAACCGCAAGAAGCTCTATGCCGAGGGCCACGCGCGGCTCTCGACGCCGCTCTACAACCTCACCTTCATGTGCTTCGCCCTCTGGGCGATCATCGGCGGCGGCTTCTCGCGCCTGGGCTATGGGCGGCGGATCGCGATCGCCTGGTCGATCGCCGCCATGATCCGCATCCTGGGCTTCGTGGTCGAGGCCGCCTCCGAGAGTTCGGTGGCGCTGAACCTGCTGCAGTACGCGGTGCCCCTCGGCGGCGCGGCCTGGGCGCTGCGCGGCGTGTTCCGCCAGCGCGTCTCGCGCTTCATCGACATCCGCCGCCGCACAGGGGCGGCGCCGCCGTCGGTCGGACCTGCGAGGACCGCATGATCGGGCTCGGACGCCTCGAACGCTATGTGCTGGCCCGGAACTTCGTGGGCCTCGGCGCGGCCCTGACCGTCATGGCCTCGGTCATTCTGCTGGTCCAGTTCGTCGACCTGTCGCGCTCGGTCGGGGTGCGCGCCGACGTCAGCGTCAGCCAGCTCTTCAAGCTCACCCTGCTGAAGGCCCCGGCCCTGGTCCTGCTGCTGCTGCCCCTCGTCTTCCTGGCCGGCGGGATGATCGCCTATGTGGGCCTCAACCGTCGCAGCGAACTCGTCGCGATGCGCGCCGCCGGCATCTCGGCCTGGCGGTTCATCCTGCCCTCGGCGGTCGCCGCCTTCCTGGTGGGGGCGATCACGGTGACGGTCTTCAACCCTCTCGCCGCCACGCTAAGCGCGCGCTTCGAGACCGAGCGCGCGGCCCTGATGGACACCTATCTCGGCGACAATCCCAAGGACTGTCTCTTATACACATCTCCGAGCCCACGAGACTAGGCATGATCTC
>CAMFIW010000408.1 GCA_945952355.1 uncultured Phenylobacterium sp.
ACACACTGCATATCGTCGGCAGCGTCAGATGTGTATAAGAGACAGACCTTGAGGAGCTCGTCCATCAGGCCCTGCTTGTTCTGCAGCCGCCCGGCGGTGTCGATCAGCACGACGTCGTAGCCCTGGGCCTTGGCGCGCTCGACCGCGTCGAAGGCGAGGCCGGCGGCGTCGGAGTTGGGCGGGCGGCTCATGAAGTCGGCGCCAGCTCGCTCGGCCCAGACCCGGAGCTGCTCGACGGCGGCGGCGCGGAAAGTATCGCCCGCCACCACCAGCACCTTGGCCCCGCGCGAGGTCAGGTCGGCGGCGATCTTGCCCAGTGTGGTGGTCTTGCCCGAGCCGTTCACTCCTATGAACAGCACCACATAGGGCCGGGGCCCGGATAGCGGATCGAAGGTCCCTTGGCGGGACGACAGCTCCTCGCCGATCGCCTCGGCGAGGGCTTCCTTGATCTCGACCTCGTCGACGGCCTTGCCGAACTTGGCGTCGGAGAACCGCTGGGTGACGCGGGCGGCCGAATGCGGGCCGAGGTCGGCCTCGATCAGCATCTCCTCCAGTTCGTCCAGCTTGTCCTGAGTCAGCGGCTGCTTGGTGAAAGCGGCCGTCACCTGCTCCGTCATCTGCTTCGACGAGCGGGAGAGGCCGTCGGTCAGGCGCTGGAACCAGCCCTTCTTGGGTTCGGTCATGCGGCGCTTCTAGCGGCAGATGCGGCTGCGCGATAGAGGAGCCGCATGGACGCGATCGCCAACGCCCTCTTCTGGCTCGACTATGCCGCCGTCGCGGTGTTCGGCGCCACCGGCGCGCTCGCCGCCGCCCGCCGGCGGCACGACATCGTCACCTTCGGCTTCTTCGCCGCCGTCACCGGCGTCGGTGGCGGCACCCTGCGCGACCTCCTGATCGGGGCGCCCGTGTTCTGGGTGCAACGGCCAGGCTACGTGCTGGTCTGCCTGGCGGCGGCTGTGGCGGTCTGGGTGCTGGGGCCCGGCGGTCAGGGCCGCCAGCGGGTGCTGCTCTGGCTCGATGCGCTGGGCATGGCCGCCTATTGCGTGGTCGGCGCCGCCAAGGCCGCGGCCATCGGCGCCCCGCCCTTCTCGGCCATGGTGATGGGCGTTCTCACGGCCTGCTTCGGCGGCGTGATCCGGGACGTGCTGGCCCATGAACCTTCGGTCCTGCTGCGGCGCGAAATCTACGTCACCTGCGCGGCTGTCGGCGCCGGGGCCTTCGTCATCCTGGAGCTGATCGGCGTGGCCGGCATGCCGGCGGGCCTTGCCGGGTTCGCCATCGCCTTCGCCGTCCGCGCCGGGGCGATCCTGTGGAACTGGTCCCTGCCGAGCTTCCCGGCCAGCAAGGCGCCAGACTAGGACGCCACCACCGCGCCCACGGCCTTACCGCCCTCGACGCCCGTGATCCGCACAGGGACGAGCCCTCCGATCGCGGCCTCGCCGAAGAAGGAGACCTCCGTGAAATCCTCCGCCCGCGCCGCGCCCTCGCGCTCGACGAGCACGGCGAGGGTCCGGCCGATCTGACGGTCCAGATGCCGCGCCAGCGCCGCCTCGCCGGCGGCCCGCAGGCGCGCGGCGCGATCCTTGACCACCGGCCGCGCCACGGGCGGCATCCGCGCCGCGGGGGTCCCGGGCCGCGGGCTGAACGGGAAGACGTGCAGGAACGACAGCCCCGCCTCCTCCACCAGCCGTAGGGTGTTGTCGAACATCTCGTCGGTCTCGGTCGGGAACCCGGCGATCAGGTCGGCCCCGAAGGCCACGTCCGGCCGGACGGCGCGCACGCCGGCGATCAGCTTCAGGGCGTCCGCGCGCAGGTGGCGGCGCTTCATCCGCTTCAGGATCATGTCGTCGCCAGCCTGCAGGGACAGGTGCAGATAGGGCATCAGCCTCGGCTCTTCCGCCAGGCAGCGCATCAGGTCGGGGTCTATCTCGGCCGCGTCGATGGAGGAGAGCCGCAGGCGCGGCAGCTCGGGGACCAGCTTCAGGATCCGCGCCACCAGTTGGCCGAGGCTCGGCGCGCCGGGCAGGTCCGCGCCCCAGCTGGTCACGTCGACCCCGGTCAGCACCACCTCCTGGTAGCCCTGAGCCGCTAGCCTGCGCACCTGCTCGACCACCTCTCCCGCCGGGGCCGAACGCGAATTGCCCCGCCCGAACGGGATGATGCAGAAGGTGCAGCGGTGGTCGCAGCCGTTCTGGACCTCGACATAGGCCCGGGCGCGATCCTTGAGGCCGTCGATCAGGTGACCGGCGGTCTCGCGCACGCTCATGATGTCGTTGACCCGCACCCGACCCTCGGGCGCGTTGGCCGCATACGCGCCGGCCTGCGCCTTCTCGGCGTTGCCCAGCACCAAGTCCACCTCGGCCATGCCGGCGAAGGCCGCCGGGTCGATCTGGGCCGCGCAGCCGGTGACGATAAGCTTGGCGTCGGGCCGCTCGCGCCGCGCCTTTCGGATCGCCTGGCGCGCCTGGCGCACCGCCTCGTTGGTCACCGCGCAGGTGTTGAAGACGATCGCGTTGTCGAGCCCGTCCTCGGCCGCCCGCGCGCGGATGACTTCGCTCTCATAGGCGTTGAGGCGGCAGCCGAAGGTGACGATGTCGACCCTGTCCGTCACGGGAGAGTCCCCGTGAACTCGATCTCCAGCGGGCCGGTCATGATCACGTGGCCGTCGCTCTCGCGCCACTCGATCGTGAGCTCGCCGCCGTCCAGCTCCAGGGTCGCCTTGCGGTCGGAGAGGTTGCGGCGCGCGCAGGCCACCAGGGCCGCGCAGGCGCCCGTGCCGCAGGCCCTGGTCAGGCCCGCCCCGCGCTCCCAGACGCGCAGACGGATACGGTCGCGCGCCTTCACCTCGGCGAAGCCGACATTCACGCCCTCGGGGAACAGCGGGTGGTGCTCGATGAGGCTGCCGACCTCGCGCACCGGCGCCTCGTCGGCGTTCTGGACGAAGAACACCACGTGCGGATTGCCCATCGAGACGCAGCCCGGCGTGTGCAGCAAGGGCGCGTCGATCGGCCCGACCTGCAGCTCGACGCCCCTGGTGTCCATCTCCTCGGCCAGCGGGATCTGGTCCCACTTCAGGCGTGGCTCGCCCATGTCGACGCTCACCCGATGGTCGCCGGCCCGGGTCGCGACCAGCAGGCCACCCTCGGTGTCCAGCACCGCCTGGTCGGAACCCGCCGCCTCCATCAGCAGCCAGCCCACGCAGCGCGAGGCGTTGCCGCAGGCGCCGACCTCGTCGCCGTCGGCGTTCCAGAACCGCACTCGCGCGTCACCCATGCTCGACGGCTCGATCGAGACCAGCTGGTCGCAGCCGATTCCGCGCGTCCGGCTCGCGATCTTGCGCACCTCGTCACCGGTCGGCGCGAAGGGGGCGGAGCGGGCCTCGACCACGACGAAGTCGTTGCCGAGCCCGTTCATCTTGAGGAACGGACGGCTCATGATGGCCGGCTATATAGGGGATAAATCCCCCGTGATCACCTTTGGCGAGACAAGCCCCGCCGGGCGCCTTTTAGTGCGCGCCATGAAACCCCTGCTCGTCGCGCTCGCCTGCGCCCTCGCCATCGCTCCCGCCGCCCACGCCCAGACCCCGGACGACCCGTTCCAATGGCTGGAAGATATCGACGGTGCGAAGTCCATGGCCTGGGTTCAGGACCAGAACGCCAAGACGGCCAAGCGGCTGGAGGGCGATCCACGCTACGAGGTCTTCCACGCCGAGGCCCACGCCATCCTCACCGCCAAGGACCGCATTCCCTGGCCGGACTTCCGCGCCGGCGGTGTCGACAACGTGTGGCAGGACGCCGCCCACGTCCACGGCGTCTGGCGCCACGCCAGCCTGGCCTCGTATCGTTCCGCGGAGCCTCAATGGGACACCCTGCTCGACCTCGATGAGCTGTCGAAGAC
>CAMFIW010000409.1 GCA_945952355.1 uncultured Phenylobacterium sp.
GGCGGCGAGGACGCCCGCCAGCAGGATGGCTCCCGGCACGATCTCGGAAATACCGTGCAGGGTGCGGGTGCCGTATTCGAGAACCGCGAAGCCCAGCGCCCCGACGGCGGGACCCCAGAAAAAGTGAACGCCGCCCAGCAGCGTGTAGAGGATGGGCCTGGCCGACGCCGTCCAGTGGGCCACCTCGGGCGTCAGGATCTGCAACCAGGGACCGAACAGGGCTCCGGTGACGCCGGCCACGCCCGAGGCGATGGCATAGGACATGAGCCGGTAGCGCTGCACGGGGATGCCGAGGAAGGCGGCGCGCTCGGGGTCCTGCTGGATGGCCCGGAAGACGCGGCCGACGCGACTGTGCGTCACCCACCAGACGATCCCGGCCAGCAGCGCGGAGACCACCACGATGAAGTAGTAATAGGCATTGCCCGCGGCCAGATCGATCGTCGTCCAGCCGAGCGGCAACTTGGGGCGCCGGATGCCGGTGAAGCCGTCCTCGCGGCCGAGTGCCGCCGACGACGAGATCACCAGGTAGACGATCTGGCTCAGCGCCAGTGTCAGGATGGCGAAATAGACCCCCTGCGAGCGGCGTAGCGCGATGAGCCCCACCAGGGCGGCGATCGCCGCGCACAGGAGGCCGGCGCCGGCGAAGGTGAGGAGGGGATGAACCTGGGGCAACGCTCGCGCCGCATAGGCATAGGCATAGCCGCCGACGGCGAAGAAGGACGCGTGCCCGAAGCTGACGAGCCCGGTCTGGCCGAACATCAGGTTCCAGGTCAGGCCGAACACCATCTGCAGCGCCACCGTGCCTGCCAGGAACACGATTCCCTTGTCGGCGATGCCGGGCAGGGCGAGGAAGGCCGCCATGCACAGCATCGCGAGGCCGAAGCGCATGAGCGGGGAGGCCTGGGCGGGCGAGGGCTCCATCACAGGCTGCCTCCGGCCATGAGGCCCTGCGGGCGCACCACGAGCATGATGGCCATCGCCACGTAGAAGAACAGGCCGGGGATTTCGGGGAAGTAGAGGGATCCGAAGCTGTCGATGACGCTGAGGAGAATGGCGGCGAGGAAGGTGCCGCGCACGTTGCCCATTCCCCCAACGATCAGCGCCCCGAAGGCCTGCACGACGAAGGCGTTGGCGAGATTGGGCGAAAGGGTCTGGTTGGGCAGCAGCAGGCCCCCGACCACGCCGGCCAGGAAGAAGCCCGCGATGACGATCCAGGCGTAGAGGCGCGGAACGTTGACGCCGAGCTTGCCGGCCATCCAGGGGTCGGACGCGACCGACTTCATCAGCTTGCCCCTCTGGGTGTGGTGCAGCATCCATTCCAGCGCGGCGTAGAACGCCACGCCGACGGCGATGACGAAGACCGCGTAGACCGGCATCACCACGTCGCCTGCGATCCATGCGTCCGCCAGCAGGGGCGGCGTGGGAACACTGCGGAAGTTCACGCCCCAGATCGCCTTCACAGCGCCTTCGCAGATCAGCAGCAGGGCGTAGGTGGCGATGAGCGAATAGGCCTCGTCCACCTTCTGCAGCGGCCGGAAGATGCTGCGCTCGACCAGCCAGCCGAGGATGCCCAGGCCGACGCCCGCCAGCGCGCACAGGAGCACGTAGCGCAGGACGCCCATCTCCGACCCGCCCGTCACGCCGCTCAGCGTGAAGGCGAGGTAGGCGCCGATCATGAACAGGCCGCCATGCGCGAAATTGAGGACGCGCAGGATCCCGAACACCAGGGTCAGCCCGCTGGCGAACAGGAAGACCACCATGGCCGCGAAGAGCCCGTTGAACAGCGGGCCGGCGATGCTCGACAACACGGCAGCCTCGAGGGATCAGGGCGAACGGAATCCGCCGGGGTCATGGACCCCGGCGGAACGGCGTCATTTCTTGTTGTACTGGAACTTCAGCGGCTGCCCCGGGGTCGGGGGCTCGATGGCGTCGGCGCCCTTGATCACCTTGTGTCCCGTCACCGTCCAGCCCTGGTCGCTCGAGTCGGGGCCGAACTGCACGAAGTTCAGGTCGCAGATGGCCTGGTGGTCTTCCTTGCGGATCGTGCGCTCGCCCTTGCAGGTATCGAAGGTCAGGCCCTCGAGCGCGCGGATGACCTGCGCCGTCTCGGTGCCGCCCGCCTTCTGGATGGCGGCGGCGTAGGCCAGGACGGCCGCATGAGCCTCGCCCACGTAGCCGGCCGGGAACTTGTCGCCGGTCTGCTTGACGTAGGCGTCGTAGAGCTCGTCGTTGATCTTGCGGCCCTTGTACGCGCCGAAATACCAGTGGAAGCCAGACCACAGGCCGGGCGGGGTGTTCTTGCCCATCGCCTGGGCGATGATGAACTCGCTGCCCGGATCGACGATGACCTTGAACTTCTTCGTCAGGCCATAGGACGCGGCCTGGCCGAACATGGTCACGGCGTCGCCGCCGTACACGCCGCAATACAGCCCTTCGGACGAACGGCGCATCAGCTGCGTGAGGTCGTTCTTGTAGTCGGTCGCGCCGAACTTGGCCCAGATCGCCTCCGCGACCTCGACCTGCTTCTTCGTCAGTTCCGGATAGAACTGCATGAGGCCGTCCACGAAGGAATCCCAGTTGGACGTCCCGATGGCGGTCTGCGGGTTGATGGCGGTCCAGGTGGTGATCGCCGGGTAGTCCGCGGCCACGAGCCTGGCCAGCGCCCTCTGGCGCATGAAGGCCTGGTCCGAGATCCGGAAGAGGTTGGGGCTGAACTGGTCGTGGGTGAGTTCGTTGGCCGAGGCCGCCGACAGCACGAGGACGGCGTTGTCGCCCTGCAGCGTCGGCGCGATGGCGAGCGCCACGCCGCTGGACAGGACGCCGAACATGAGGTTCACGCCGGCGCCGACGAGGTCCTTGGAGGCGGCGACGCCCGCCGCCGGAGCGGCCTTGTCGTCGCGCGGCACGAGTTCGAGCTTGCGCCCGAGGACGCCGCCGGCCTGGTTGATCTGGTTCACGGCGATGGTCGCGCCGGCCAGCTGGTAGCGGCCGATGATCTCCTGCGACCCGCTGAGGGGCGAGATCAGGCCGAGGCGGATGGGACCGCTCTGGGCTCGCGCGCCTTTGGAGGAGAGGGACAGCGCACCCGCGCCGCTCGCAGCAAGAAGACCGGTGAAGTGCCGTCTCGTGAAGGTCGTGGACATGGTGTCCTCCCTGTCTATGGCTGGTGGTCTTTTTTGTTGTTTTTGAACGTACGTTCGATTTTGGGGGGCGTCAATCGCCCGCGTGCGTTCGGGGCCTCGATTCAGGTGGGTTCGGCGTAGACGCCCGAGGCCAGCAGGGACGACGAGGCGAGGTCGGCGCCCTGCGCGTTGGTGTAGAAGCCTGCCGTGAGGCCGCCGTCGACCGGAATGGTGGCGCCGGTCACGTAGGATGCGGCGTCCGACAGCAGGAAGAACACCACCGCGGCGATCTCCTCCGGGCGCCCCATGCGGCCGAGCGGCGTCCGGTTCTCCAGCACATTCGAGACGAAGCCGGGCGGGATGCCCTTGCGCACCAGCGGCGTGTCCACGCCGTTGGGCGCCACCGCGTTGACGCGGATGCCCCGCCGGCCCCATTCGATGGCGAGCACGCTGGTCAGCCCGTCCACGCCGTATTTAGCGGAGCAGTAGTTCGCCCGTCCGGCGAAGCCGCCCAGGGAGTTGACCGATCCGATGTTGACGATGGCGCCGCCCTGGCCGGCGAGCAGGCGCCGGCCGACCGCCTGGCAGGACAGGAACATTCCCTTGAGGTTGGTGTCGACGACGAGATCCCACGTCGCCTCATCCATGCTTTCGGCGGGGCGCGGGCGGGACAGGCCGGCGGCGGTCACGAGACCGTCGATCCTGCCGAAGGCCTGCTCTAGCGTCTCGACGGCCGCGGCCGTCTGCCCGATTCCGTGACCGCGCCCGCCGCCG
>CAMFIW010000410.1 GCA_945952355.1 uncultured Phenylobacterium sp.
TACACACTGCATATCGTCGGCAGCGTCAGATGTGTATAAGAGACAGAGACACGCCAGAGCATCGCGCGGCGCACGAACACATGATCCTCGACGCCCTTCTGAGCGGGCTTATCGTGGACGCGACCTGAGGGAGGACCCCATGAGTCAACAGCCGACCGGTATCCACCACCTGGCCTTCATGGCCGGGGACATCAAGAAGCACATCGCGTTCTTCAGCGAGGTCATGGGCTGTCCGCTCGTGGCCCTGTTCGACATGCACGGCGTGCCGGGAGGGCTGCACGCCTTCCTGCGCATGAACGACCACAGCTATTTCTCGATCGTCCAGCTGCCCAAGGTGGACGAGATCCCGATCGAGCTCGGCAAGACCCATGCCGGCACGGGGGCGGGACCGAGCGCCGCGGGGACGCTGCAGCACCTGGCGTTCGGGGTCGACACCGACGAGCAGCTGATCGCCATGCGCGACCGGATCCGCAGCCACGGCGTCAACGTCATCGGCCCCATCGACCACGGCATGTGCCGCTCGATCTATTTCGCCGGACCCGACCAGATGACGCTCGAGGTCGCGACCTCGCAGGAGCCGATCGACCCGGCCCAGTGGATCGACCCGGCCGTGCTGGCCAAGGCCGGGATCTCGGCCGACGAGGCCAAGCGCTTCAAGGCTCCGGCCGCCTATGCGGGCCCGAGCCCGGTGGCCCAGCCGGCCTACGACCCGGCGCTGCCGCACATGGCGTATCCGAAGGAGGCCTACATGAAGATGTTGGCCGTCCCGGACGAGATCATGACCAAGTCGGCCAGCTATACCGCGCCGCCGGTCGACGAACCGGTCTAGAATCTGAGTTCCTCCCCTGTTGGGGGAGGTAGATCGTGGCGGAGCCACGAGACGGAGGGGGCTCGAGCCCACTCCGTCTGCGTTTCAACCCCTCCGTCAGTCGCCGATGGCGACTGACACCTCCCCCAACGGGGGAGGAACTGAGGGCGCTTGGTTCCTAGAACGACTTCCGGACCGAGATGAACGCCTGGCGGGGCGCGCCGGCGAGCAGGGTCTGGCTGTCGCCCGAATAGCCGAAGCCGTTCGAGCCGATGGTCGAGATGTACTGCTTGTCGAACAGGTTGGTGACGTTGGCCTGCACCTCCAGGCCCTTCAGCACGCCGTCGCCCTCGAACCGATATCCGGCCGAGAGGTCCACCGTGGTGTAGCCCGGGACGGACTGGTCGTTGGTGTAGGTGAAGAAGCGCTTGGACGTGTAGTGGGCGCCCAGCTTGGCGAACCAGCCGTTCTGGTCGTAGGCGATCTCGGCGTTGAACAGATGCTTGGGCGTGTCGACCGTGGTCTTGCCCGAGATCCGCTGGGTGACCGCGCCGGTCGACGGGTCCTTCACGTCGTCGTCGTAGGTGCTGTCGTTGTAGGCGTAGGAGCCGAACAGCGACCAGGCGTCGGTGATCTTCCAGGTGGCCGCGGTTTCGAAGCCCTTGGAAGTGACGCCGCCCGCATTGGCCAGGATGGTCGGGTTGCCGACGATGCCGGCGCCGGTGGAGGTGCCGATCAGGCGGTTGTCGAACTTCACGTAGTAGACCGCCGCGACGCCGGTGATCGCCGGATTCGGGAAGTGGAAGCGCCAGCCGGCCTCGACCGTCTTGGAGGTTTCAGGCTCCAGGGCGAGGGTCTGCCCGCTGGCCAGCTTGGTCTTGCCGATGATCACGTCGAATCCGGCCTGGTCGGTCGCGAAGGGCGACAGGCCGGTGTGGGCCGCCCCGAAGGCCCGCATGTTCTCGGTGTAGCCGGCGAACAACTCGTGGTCGCTGTTGACCCGCCAGTTGACGCCCACCTGCGGCAGGAAGCCGTCGCTGGAAGTGATCGAGCCGGTGAGCACCGGCGAACCCTTGCGGGTGGCAGCATCGTTCTCGACCCGCACGGCCTTGAAGCCGAAATTGACCTTCACCGCCTCGGTCACGGTCCAGACGTCCTGGAGATAGCCCTGCTCGGTGACGGTGTTGAACGCATACTCCCACTGGGTCGCGAAGGGGTTGCTCATGAAGTGCAGGCTGTCGCGCTGCGGGCTGTCGAGGTTCAGCGCATAGAAGCGGCGGGCCTGCGAGAAATCGTTGGATTCCAGCCAGCCGCCGGCGCTGATCACGTGGGCGCCCAGGGTCCAGTCGAGGTTCCCGATCACGCCCACCCGGTCGATCGTGTACTCGGTGGTCCGCACCGAGATCGGCGCGTTGTTGGTGGTCGCGCCCGCCACGCCATAGTTCGGCGACGGCACATAGGGGGTGAACCAGGTGCCCTGGCCCTGGTTGCGGTGGCCGTAGACCTGGACGTTGAACTTGATCGCCTCGGAGATCGGGCCCGACAGGGCGAGGTTCCAGAGGTCGTCATTGCGCAGGCCGGACGCGTTGAAATAGGCGTCGTCCACGCATTTGATCGGCGAGGGATAGACGTTGGTGGTGCAATCGCCCGCCGGGTTGGCGAGATAGGCCTTGGCCACGGCTACGGCCTGGGCCCAATTGCCCGAGATGTTGTCCCAGTCGTAGCCCAGGCGCTTGATCATGCCCAGCGACAGGTCCTGGTAGTCGTTCTCGCGGCGCCGCGACCAGTCGTAGAAGCCGGTGAGCGTCATGTCGCCCAGCGGCTGGACGAACTTGAAGTCGATCTGCTGCTGCTTCTGCTCGCCGTCGCCCTTCCACTTGTCGGCGTGCTGGTCGGCGAACGAGATGTAGGCCCGCGCGCCGGTCGGCAGCTCGCCCGATTCCAGGCGGGCGAAGATGCGGTAGGTGTTGTCGGTCCCGTAGGTCCCGGCCAGGTAGGCGCCCATGTGGTCGGACGGCGCGCGGCTCATGAACTTCAGCGTGCCGCCGAGGTTCGATGTCGAGGCCGTGGCCAGGGAGCCCGCGCCCTGGGCCAGCTCCACCCCGCCCAGGTCTTCCGAGGCGATGGCGCGGCTGATGTGCAGGCCGTTGAAGTTGCCGTAGCTCATGTCGCCCAGCGGCACGCCGTCCAGGGTGAAGCCGAGCTGGTTCTGGTTGAAGCCGCGGATCGAAATGCGCGTCGACCACTCGTAGGCGCCGAAAGCGTCGGCCGACTGGAAGTTCACGCCGGGCAGCTTTTCGACCATCTTGATGGGGCTAGTGCCGGGCGCGGCCTGTTCGATGTCCTTGACCTGGATCGCCTGGACCTGGCGGCTCTCGCCCTGGCCGTAGATGACGACTTCCTCGACGTTGGTGGCGCCCTCGGCCTCCGCGGCGAGAGCCCGGCCAGCTATCAGAAGGAGCGCGGCCACGCCGGCTCCAGCCATCAGTTGCAGCTTCATGATCTATCCCCGTCTTGTGCGCAGCGGCGCAATCGGCGTCGCCTAACGGGGCTATGCGACGGGACGGATTCGGTTTGGCGCCGGACCCAAGAAGCTTCGATGACAGCCGGCGACATTGCGCCGAAGGCCCCGGCCCGCTATCTCCGCCCGCGAATTCCCCACTTCGAGACGAGCGAGCGCGGACGCCCCATGGCGCAGCAGTACATTTTCCAGATGCAGGGCCTGACCAAGGCCTATCCCGGCGGCAAGAAGGTGTTCGAGAACATCTGGCTGTCGTTCTACTCGGACGCCAAGATCGGCGTGGTCGGGGTCAACGGCTCGGGCAAGTCGACCCTGCTGAAGATCATGGCCGGCATCGACAAGGAGTTCAACGGCGAGGCCAAGGCGGCCGACGGCGTGAAGATGGGCTACCTGGAGCAGGAGCCTCACCTCGACGACAGCCTGAACGTCCGCCAGAACGTCGAGGCCTGGTGCGAGGAAAAGCAACTCGTCAGCCGCTACAACGAAGTCGCCGCCAAGCTGCGCGAGGACTACACCGTCTAACTCATCGAGGCGATGACCACCCTCCAGGATAAGAT
>CAMFIW010000411.1 GCA_945952355.1 uncultured Phenylobacterium sp.
CCGTGGCCATGACCGCCGGCTGCATCCTTCTGTTCAAGGTGGCCCTCAAGCTGCCGATCCCCGTCATCGCCTTCATGTGAGCGGAGGCGGAGATGGACCTCTTTTCAAACCTCGCGCTGGGCTTTGCGACGGCGCTGTCGCTTCAGAACCTCGCACTCTGTTTCGTGGGCTGCATGGTGGGCACGCTGATCGGCGTCCTGCCGGGCGTCGGCCCAATCGCCACGATCGCCATCCTGCTGCCGATCACCTTCGGCCTGGATCCCACCGGCGCGCTGATCATGCTGGCGGGCATCTACTACGGCGCCCAGTACGGGGGCTCCACCACCGCCATCCTGGTCAACATCCCGGGTGAGGCGACCTCGGTCGTGACCGTTCTAGACGGTCACCAGATGGCCCGCCAGGGCCGCGCCGGCGCGGCGCTGGGCATGGCCGCCATCGGGTCCTTCATCGCGGGCTGCGTGGCGACGGTCGTGATCGCGGCGCTCGGCGCACCGCTCACCAAGCTCGCCCTCCTGTTCGGACCGGCCGAGTACTTCTCCCTGATGGTCATGGGCCTGGTGTTCGCCGTGGTCCTCGCCCGCGGCTCGATCGTGAAGGCCATCGCCATGATCCTGGCGGGCCTGCTCCTGTCGACCGTCGGCACGGACCTGGAGACCGGCCAGGAGCGCATGACCCTCGGGATCCAGGATCTCTCGGACGGCATCGACTTCGCGGTGCTCGCCATGGGCCTCTTCGGTTTCGCGGAAATCCTGCGCAATCTGGAGAGCCCCGAGGCGCGCGACGTGGTGAAGGGGTCGATCGGACGCCTGCTGCCGACAGCCGCCGAATTCCGCCAGTCCTTCTGGCCGATCGTGCGCGGCACAGGCCTGGGGGCCCTCCTGGGGATCCTGCCGGGCAACGGGGCCGTGCTCGGACCGTTCGCCTCCTACACCCTAGAAAAGAAGATCGCGAAGGATCCCCGTCGCTTCGGGCGGGGTGCCATCGAGGGCGTGGCGGGACCGGAATCGGCCAACAACGCGGGCGCCCAGACCGCCTTCATTCCCCTGCTGACCCTGGGCATCCCGCCGAACGCCGTCATGGCGCTGATGGTGGGCGCCATGACCATCCATGGGATCATCCCCGGCCCGCAGGTCATGGAGAAGAACCCGACCCTGTTCTGGGGCATGGTCGCCTCGATGTGGATCGGCAACCTGATGCTGCTGGTGATCAACCTGCCGTTGATCGGCCTGTGGGTGCGGCTCCTGAAGGTACCCTACCGGCTCATGTTCCCGGCCATCCTGATCTTCTGCTGCATCGGCATCTACTCCATCAACAACAACCCGACCGACGTCATGGCCACGGCCGTGTTCGGCCTGGTGGGCTACGTGCTGTTCAAGCTCGGCTTCGAGCCCGCGCCCCTGCTGCTCGGCTTCGTGCTGGGCAAGCTGATGGAGGAGAAGCTTCGCCAGGCGCTCATCCTGTCCCGCGGCAGCTTCTCCACCTTCATCGAGCGGCCGGTGTCGGGGACACTCCTCGCGGTTGCAGTCGTGATGCTCGTGCTCGCGCTTCTTCCCTCTATCCGGAAGGGTAGGGATGAAGTGTTCACGGAATGAGGATAGAAAAGCGTCCGAAGGCGCCTATCTAGAGTGACCAGAGCCCGGCTCGACCCGGGCTTTTCTCCAACAGGGAAGCAACGCCATGACCTTGCGTATCGCTGCCGCGCTTGCGGCTGTGCTCGCTGCCGCCACACCCGCGGCAGCACAGACCTATCCGGCCAAGCCGATCACCATGATCGTGCCGTTCGCGGCCGGCGGCCCCACAGATATCATCGCCCGCATCGTCGGCGAGCACATGGGCCGTACGCTGGGCCAGCAGATCGTCATCGAGAACGTCGCCGGCGCCGGCGGCACGACCGGCACGACCCGCACCGCCCAGGCCGCGCCCGACGGCTACACCATCATGATGGGCCACATGGGGACGCACGGCGCCGCCCCGGCGCTCTATCCCAAGCTCAAATACGACCCGACCAAGGACTTCGAGCCGATCGGCATGGCGGCCGGCACGCCGATCCTGATCGTCGCGAAGAAGGGGCTCGCGCCCAAGGATCTCAAAGAGTTCGTGGCCTTCGCCAAGCAGGGCGGCGACAAGCTGAACCTGGCCCATGCCGGCATCGGCAGCGTCTCGCACGCCACCGCGCTGCTGTTCAACGCGTCGATCGGCACCAAGCCGACCTCCGTCCCCTACAAGGGCACGGGACCGGCCATGAACGACCTCGTCTCCGGCCAGGTCGACTACATGTGCGACCAGATCGTCAACGTGGTCGAGCAGGTGAAGGCGGGCTCCATCAAGGCCTACGCCATCGCCACGCCCGATCGTTCGCCGGCCCTGCCCGACGTGCCGACCACCAAGGAAGCCGGACTGCCTGACTACCAGGTTAGCGCCTGGAACGCGATGTTCGCCCCCAAGGGCACCTCGCCCGAGATCGTGGCCAAGCTCAGCGATGCCTTGAACAAGGCTCTCGCAGACCCCAACACCGCCAAGCGGCTCACGGACCTCGGCGGCGTGCTGCCCGAACCCGCCAACCGCAATCCGGCCTGGCTCAAGGGCTACGTGGCCCAGGAAGTCGCCCGCTGGACTCCGGTGATCAAGGCCGCCGGCGAAACTGCGGAGTGACGCGGCGCCGGCCGCTGTGGAACTCAGGCCCCCCGGGCTCACACCCGGGGGCTTTTGTTTCTTGAGACCTCTGCCACCATCTCCACAGCCGAGGACCGTGCAAATCGATTTCGTGCGCTGTTCCAGGGCTCCCCGATCAACTCCGCGACCATCTCTTCGCCGTCCTGCCCGGGCTTGGCCCGGGCATCCACGACTTTGCCTGGGCCATCCTGAAGTCGTGGGTGGCCGGGCCAGGCCCGGCCATGACGCGGAGAGGAAGGTGCTTTCAGGACGGTCGGACGATGCACAAGCTCTGAACAGACCGCGCAGCGGGCGTGTCGAAGGATGCAGGATGGCACAGCGTCGAGATTGTGCGTCCTTCGACACACGGCCTACGGCCGCTGCTCAAGATGAGGACTTTGGGGCAGCTGCGGGAGGTCGTGCTGCTCAGGATCGAACCCCGGAGAAGTGAGACGCGGCCTGCCTCCTACCGGCTCAGCCGCTCCTTGATCCGCCGCGTCAGAAGGTCGCGGACGCTGCGATAGGCGTCGAGCACCTGGTCGCGCGAGCCCTGGACGAGCGTTGGATCGGGCGTGGGCCAGTACTCGACTTCCACCGCGCTGGTGCGCGTGAGTTCGAGGGCCTTGTGGTGGGCCTCGGGGCTCAGGGAGACGATCAGGTCGAAGTTGAGCCCCTCCCAGTCCTCCAGCTCCTCGAGCGTGCGCGGACGGTGCCGGCTGGCATCGATGCCGATCTCGTCGAGGACGGCGACCATGAAGGGGTCGACCTCGCCCTTCCGCGCCCCGGCCGACTGCACGTAGACGGACTTGCCGAAGAAGTGTCGCGCGATGGCTTCCGCCATGGGCGAGCGGACGGCGTTGAAGGCGCAGGCGAACAGCACCGCGCCGACGCGCCGGGCGCCGGGTGCCGCTGCGCCGGAGCCCGGCCCGCCCCCCTCGGCCATGCTCAGCCTTTCCAGTGCAAGGCCGTGATCAGGGTGAACAGGCGCCGGGCGGTGTCGAAGTCGATCTCGATCTTGCCGGCCAGGCGCTCGACGAGGATGTTGGCGGCCTCGTTGTGCAGGCCGCGGCGACCCATGTCGATCGCCTCGATCTGGGCGGCGCTCGCGGTGCGGATGGCCGCGTAGTAGCTCTCGCACACCAGGAAATAGTCTTTCACGACGCTGCGGAACGGCGCCAGCGACAGGATGTGCGTGATCAGCGGCGAGCCGGCGGAGTCCCGGAC
>CAMFIW010000412.1 GCA_945952355.1 uncultured Phenylobacterium sp.
CTTCAGTCCGCCTGCCCCTCGATCGCGTCGATGTCCGCGTCGCTCAGTCCGAAATGATGCCCGATCTCGTGCACCAGCACGTGGGCGACCAGCTCGGCCAGCGTCACGTCGCCGCGCTCGGCCCACTCGTCCAGGATCGGGCGGCGATAGAGGAAGATCCGCGCGGGCTCCGGCGTCGGGTCGAACACCGAGCGGCGGCCGATGTCGACGCCCTGATAGAGCCCCGTCAGGTCGAAGGCGTCCTCGATCCCGAGTTCGTCCATCACCTCTTCCGACGGGAAGTCGTCCACCCGGAACACCACGTCGCCGGTCAGCCGGCGGAAGTCCTCGGGCAGGGCCGCGAAAGCCCGTTCGGCGAGCGCCGCCAGGTCGTCGAGCGAGGGCGCTCGGCCGGAATACCTCTCGTTCATTGGGGTTCACTCATCGGGCACCACGATACTTGGATTTTCCGGCAGCCGGGTCTCGAACAGGCCGATGTCCAGCGGCTGCTGCGGCTTCACCGGGCGCAGCGGCTGGCGCGTGAAATTGCGCAGCGCCTGGGCGTCCATCGGTTCGCCCGCCTTGCGCCGCGCCTTGCGCGCCTGGTCCGAACTGTCCTGCGGCGCCGCCGAGGCGGGCCGCCAGTAGGACACCATCAGCCGCCACACGGTCTTCGGCGGGCTGGCCGGCGGGGCGGGCCAGCGATGGCCGTCCGCCAGGGTCGGACGCGCCGGCGCCGGCGGCCGCCCCTGGGCCACCACCTCGGCCAGGACGCAATAGCGGTCCTCGGCGGCCACCTGGCGGACCCGGCCGGGCCGGTCGTCGTCCAGCCGGCCGGCGTGTGCGTCAAGCGCCGCATCGCGGGTGGCGTAGTCCGCGCCCGCGCGCTGGGTGACGAACGCCACAGCCTCGCCCGCCACGCTCGATGCCTCCCGTTCGCGCGTCGCGCGCCCCAGGGGCTCGCGCAGCGCGCTTTCGGCGTCGGGCGCCACGGGATATCGGATCGCGGTCATCCGCCGATCATCGCCGAAAATCGAAGACGAGCCTATGTTCGGAGAGATGATTCGGGTCGGACGAAGACAGGCGCTGGGGGCGGCGCGGTGAGCGAGCTGGAACTGATCCTGGCCGCGGCGGCCGGCTCGGTGCTGCTGGCCCTCTGCGCCACGCTCTGGGCGCTGCATCAACGCCGCCTCAGCCAGGAGCGGATCGAGGCCCTGCGCGCCGAGATCGCCGCCCTGCGCGCCAACGCCGAAACCGCCCAGGCCTCGGCCGAGGCCTTCGATTCCGCGCTGCTGGCGGTCGAGGACGGCCACGCCCTGCTGGCCTCCGGCGAGGAGAGCCTGGCCATCTGCGCCGCCGCCATGGGCGTGGCCCACGCCGATCCCCAGGCCGTGGTCGGCGCCCTGATGCGGGCCGACCCCGACCATACGCGCCGTCTGCGCGCCCTGTTCGAACGCGGCGAGCCCTGCGCCTTCGAGGTCCGCGGCCCCGGCGGGGTCGTGGCGGTCGAGGGCCGCGCCGCCGGCGCTCTGGCCTGGCTGCGGCTGTCCTCGGTGGTCGGCGACGACGCCGGCCTGCCCACCGCCCCGCGCTTCGCCGCCCTGCTCGACGCCCGCCCGGGTCCGGCCTGGATCGCCGCCGCCGACGGCAGCGCGGTCTGGGTCAACGCCGCCTGGCTGTCGGCCGTGGGCGCCGCCAGCCTCGACGAGGCCGCCGCCCGGCGCGCCACCTTCGACAAGGCCGCCGACACCTTGGCCAGCGAAGCCGCAAACCTGGGCCAGAAGCGCGAGACCGTGCGCTGGGTGAGCCTGGAAGGCCGCCGGCGGGCCCTACGCATCACCGCCCAGCCGCTCGACGGCGGCGGGGTCGGCGTCTGGACCGAGGACGTCACCGACGCCGAGGACCTGCGCGAGGAGCTCAAGCGCAACATCGAGGCCCACGACGAGACGCTGAACCACATCGCCGACGCGGTGGCGATCTTCTCCAAGGCCAGGAAGCTGATCTTCCACAACACGGCCTTCGCCGAGCTGTGGGGCCTCGAGCCGGCCTGGCTGGCCGAGAAGCCGGGCCATGGCGAGGTGCTGGACCGGCTGCGCCAGCGCCGCCGCCTGCCCGAGACCGCCGACTACGGCAAGTGGCGCGCCGCCGAGCTGGACCGCTACGAGAGCCTGGAATCCAGCCCCGACGACATGTGGTCCCTGCCCGACGGCCGCACCCTGCGCGTCGTGCGCCAGTCGCACCCGCTGGGCGGCGCGGTCCTGCTGTTCTCCGACATCACCGGCGAGCTGCGGCTCAAGGCGCAATACAACGCCCTGATCCAGGTCCAGCAGGCGACGCTCGACAAGCTGAACGACGCCGTCGCCGTGTTCGGTTCGGACGGCCGCCTGCGCCTGCACAACGAGGCTTTCGAGCGGTTCTGGAACATCACCGACCAGCAGCTGGGCCTCGCCCACGACTTCGAGGGCGTGGTCGAGCTCAGCATTCCGCGCCTGCACGACATGGGCTTCTGGCGCGAGCTGAAGGGCCGGGTGGCCGACACCGATCCCCAGGCCCGCGCGCCGATGTCGGGCGAAGTCCGCACCTCCGACAGCCGCATCGTGGTCTATCAGTCTCGGCCCCTGCCGGACGGCGCGACCCTGATCGCCTTCGCCGACGTCACCGACGCCCGCAAGCTGGAGAGCGCGCTGGCCGACCGCTCCGCCGCCCTGGCCGAGGCCGAGCGCCTGAAGCGCGATTTCGTGGGCAACGTCTCCTACGAGCTGCGCACCCCGCTCACCACCATCATCGGCTATTCCGAGCTTCTGGAGCGCTCCGGCGAGGGCCTGTCCGACCGGGGTCGCGGCCACGCCGCCGCCGTGCGCCAGGCCGCCACCCAGCTCGCCCGGTCGATCGACGACGTGCTCGACATGGCCCAGATCGACGCCGACGAGATGGCGCTCGACCTCGAGGATGTCGACGTCGCCAAGCTTCTCGACCAGGCGGCCGAGCGCTGGGCCCGCGAGGCGGAGGCCGCCCGGGTCACGATCAAGGTCGAGCACGCCGACGGCATCGGCCTGATCCGCGGCGACCAGCGCCGCCTGGCCCAGACCCTCGACCACCTGGCCGAGAACGCCGTGCGTCAGACGCCGGAGGGCGGCACGGTGACGCTCGCGGCCCGCCGCGCGCTCGGCGAGATCCAGCTGCAGGTCACCGACACCGGCCGGGGGATTCCCTTCCACGTCCAGGCGCACATCTTCGACCGCTTCATCGGTCGCGAGCGCGGCGGGCCGGGGCTCGGCCTCGCCCTCGTCAAGGCCCTGGTCGAGCTGCACGGCGGCTGGGTCGCCCTGGAGAGCGAGCCCGGCGCCGGCGCGACCTTCACCTGCCACCTCCCCGAAGCCGCCCAGGGCGCCGCCGGCCACCCCGAGCTCAGCTTCTAGGCGGACCTAGCCCGCCCGCGGCCAGTCCGGCATCGGGATCTTCACCGGCGTCCCGGCCTCGGTGGTCGCCAGGTGCAGCAGGAAGCTGGCGATGCCCGCCGCGCCCTGCATGTAGCCGGTCTGGGCCTGCAGGAATTCCGGCCGGTCGCGATGCTCGGCATGGCGCCAGCGGCGCTGGCCGTCGGCCGCCTCCGACCCCGCCACGATCACGTCGGCGCAGCGCCGCGCCAGGTCGCGATAGGCCTCGTCCCCGGTGCGGGCCGCCATCAGGAGCGCGAACTCCCCGATCCCGGCGTCGCCGCAGCACTGGCCATGATTGTTCCACAGCCCCTTGGACCGCGTCTCCGGCGCCCCGGTCGAGGCCAGCCCGTCCATCAGCGAACGCGCGGCCTCCAGCCACTTGCCCTCGCCGGTCACCGCGTGCAGCTCCAGCAGCAGCCGCCCGGTCCCCGCCGGCCCGTGGCAGGCGCCCAGAT
>CAMFIW010000413.1 GCA_945952355.1 uncultured Phenylobacterium sp.
GGCAGCCTCGACGCCGCCATCCGCGATCACCAGCCCAACGCCCTGCCGGACCTCGTCGCCCAGCTCCCGGCCCTGCGCGCCGTCGCCTTCAACGGTGGCAAGTCCGCCGCCATCGGCCGCCCGCAGCTTGCGGCGCTGCCGACCCTCACCCTGATCGACCTGCCCTCCAGCAGCCCGGCCTTCACCACGCCCTTCGAGACCAAGCTCGAAGCCTGGCGGCGGCTCGGCGAATTCCTGTAGCGGCGCCCAAACCAAAAACGGCCCCGGATCGCTCCGGGGCCGTTCCAGTCTTGTCTCGCCGTGAGGCTTAGGCGTCGACCAGGTTCCGGTCGCGGGCGGCCGACTGCATCGACTTCTGCAGCTTCTCGAACGCGCGCACCTCGATCTGGCGCACCCGTTCGCGGCTGACGCCGTACTCGCTGGCCAGCTCTTCGAGCGTGGTCGGGTCGTCCTTCAGCCGCCGCTCGGTCAGGATGTGACGTTCACGGTCGGTGAGCTCGGTCATGGCCGCTTCCAGCAGGCTCATGCGCAGGCTCTTCTCCTGGGTCTCGGCGACCTGGGTCTCCTGGCTGACGGCGCCGTCGTCTTCCAGCCAGTCCTGCCACTCGCTCTCGCCGTCGACGCGCAGGGGCGCGTTCAGCGAGGCGTCGGGGCCCGACAGGCGGCGGTTCATCGACACCACTTCTTCGTCCAGCACGCCCAGCTTGGTGGCGATCTGGCTGACCTGTTCGGGCAGCAGGTCGCCTTCCTGGAAGGCCGAGATCTGGCTCTTGGCCTTGCGCAGGTTGAAGAACAGCTTCTTCTGGGCCGCGGTCGTGCCCATCTTCACCAGGCTCCAGGATCGCAGGATGTATTCCTGGATCGAGGCGCGGATCCACCACATGGCGTAGGTCGCCAGGCGGAAGCCCTTGTCCGGCTCGAACTTCTTCACCGCCTGCATCAGGCCGACATTGCCTTCGGAGATCACTTCCCCGATCGGCAGGCCGTAGCCGCGATAGCCCATGGCGATCTTGGCCACCAGCCGAAGGTGGCTGGTCACCAGCTTATGGGCCGCCTCGGCGTCCTCGTGTTCCTTCCAGGCCTTGGCGAGCATGAACTCCTCGTCCTTGGCCAGCATGGGGAACTTGCGAATTTCAGTCAGGTACCGGCTCAGTCCGCCTTCCGGCGACATCACGGCGAGCGCGTGCGCTGCAGCCATCTTACTATCCCCTTTCCTCGAGGCGGATTGGACGGGTCGCAGCGCCTGGGAGCGGCGCGCGGACCTCTCCGCCTTCTCTCCATGCCTTAGATAGGTATCGGGAGTGGCGGTTTGAAGGCCGATGGGAGGAAACGGCCCGAGAAATCCGACTTCTCAACTCAGGTATTTCTAGACCCCCAACCGGGCGCCATCAAGGCGGGTTCCCGACAGTCTTTCTTATGCCGCCATAAGCCCTGCTGAGGGCAAGCGACCGACCGTGCGCTTATGTGGGGAGCCGCAGGCCTTTCCGAAAGGCCATAGCCTCCGCGCATGAGCCGCCCATCACATCCTATTTGACCCGCCGCCCCGCCGTCCGCGAAGTGGGGCCATGGGAAAGTTCGTCGTCTACCAGTCGCTTTGGGCCATGGACGGCCTGCCGGGGGTCGATCTCGACGGCGATGTCGAGGCGGTCGTGGCGCGCGTCCTGGCGGCGGGCTTCGACGGGGTCGGCGTCAACCTCGCGCGGCGTCCGCGCGCCGCCCGCGCCGCCGCGGTTCTGGCCGACCACGGTGCGAGCTGGGAGGCCCAGGCCTTCGTGCGCGGGCCCGACGAACTCGCCCGCTTCCTCGATGAGGCCCTGGCGCTCGGCGGGGCCCACCACCTCAACGTCCAGGTCGCGCCGGGCCCGCCCCAGCTCGACAGCGCCGCCGCCACGATGCGCGGCCTGCTCGACGCCGTCCGCGGCTCGCACCTGCCGGTCTTCTTCGAGACCCATCGCGGCCGCCTGACCAACGATCTCTATCTCACGGCGGCCCTGCTCGACGCCTGCCCGGACCTGATGCTGACCGGCGACCTGTCCCACTACGTCAACGCCCATGAGATGGCCCTGCCGTACGACGCCTCCCTGGCCGCGCCGCTCGCGGCGGTGATCGGCCGCTGCGGCGCGCTTCACCTGCGCTTCGCCGCGCCCGGCCAGGTCCAGGTCTCGGTCGAAGCCCCGCAGCACGCCGCCTGGCGCGCCGAGCAGGAGACCTGGATCGCCGCCGCCATGCGCGCCTGGCTGGCCCGCGCCGCGCCGGACGCCAGCCTCAGCCTGATGTGCGAGCTCGGCCCCGTTCCCTACGCGATCACCGGCCCGGACGGGCGCGAGCTCACAGACCGCTGGCGCGAGGCCCTGATCCTGCGCGACCGCGCCCACGCCCTGTTCGCCGAGGCGCAGGCCTCACCTCCGCGACAAAGATGACGCCGACGTCATTTTCATTGCGCCCGTAAGTGAACAGTGTTTAGTTGGCGGCAAGAACAAGCTCAGGGAGCCCCGCCATGCCCGACGACGTCGCCGCCGCCTCGCGTACCCTCTCCGGCATCTCCCGCGCCGAGGAGAAGCGGATCGCCAAGTCCCTGTCGCCGGAGGTCGCCTGGCCGACCCTGGCGCTCGCGGTGGTCCTGCCGGCCAGCTTCGCCGCCGTGGTCGCCCTGGGCCTGACCCATCGCCTGCCGCTCTGGGCCTGCACGCCGATCCTCGTCCTGGTCTCCTATGCGCACTACACGCTGGTGCATGAGAGCATCCACGGCAACGTGGTGGCCAAGCCCGGCTACGGCTGGGTCAACACCCTGGTCGGCTGGGTCGGCTCGCTGGGCCTCGGCGCCGGCTGGCCCGCGCTCCAGCGCACCCACGTCCTGCACCACTCCCACACCAACACCGAACGCGACCCCGACATCGCGGTGAAGGGCACGCTCGCCCGCCTCGTCTGGCGCTGGGCCAAGGGCCTGCCCATGAGCCTCTTGCCGATGGCGGTCGTCCGGCTGATCTCCAAGGAGGGCTATGCGCGCCTGCAGGGCGTCTTCAGCAAGTCCGACATCGCCCAGATCTCGGCCGTCGGCGTCGGCACGCTCGTCCTGCTGGCCGCCGCGATCGCCACCGGCCACGTCGTCGACTGGCTGGCCCTGTGGTTCATCCCCACCCGGATCGCGATCCTGATCCTCAACATCTTCTTCCAGTGGCTGCCGCACTATCCGTTCGACCGCACCGATCGCTACGGCAATACGCGGATCAGCCTCTGGGCCGGCGGGACCATCCTGACCCTGCAGCAGAATCTGCACCTGATGCACCACCTGTGGCCCAGCGTGCCCTTCTACAACTACGCCCGCCTCTACCGCGCCCTGCGCCCCGTCCTCATCGAGGAGGGTTCGCCCATCCAGGGCTTCGGCGTCGGCCCCTGGGCGAGGTCGAAGGCCTAGGTTGCGAACGAGAGCCTTGATCCCGCCGCGGTTCGAGGCTGTAAGAAGGCCGCAATGACGCGCGCGCCGACAGTCTGGCGCAGGATCTGGGCCATGCTCGCCCTCATCCTGGCCCTGAACGTGGTGTACCAGGCCGGGCCTGGCCACGCCGACGCGCGCGACTTCGCGCCGGCCCAGGGCGCCCTGGCGCTCGAGGACCACCATCCCGGCGACGGCGACGGCGGCGACGCCCGGGATCACCCGGCCGGCGGACATTGCGCCAGCCACTGCGGCGGCCATCCCGTCAAGGACAGTCCGCCCGTCGAAGTCGCCGCGGCCGCGCCGCCGCGCGCGACCGCCTACGATCTGGCCCGTGCTCCCGATCCCCACGGCGCTATTCCCGACCTCCTGATCCGTCCCCCCTCGGCCTGAAGCGGCGCCCGCGGGCGCCTTCGCGTCCCCACCG
>CAMFIW010000414.1 GCA_945952355.1 uncultured Phenylobacterium sp.
ACACACTGCATATCGTCGGCAGCGTCAGATGTGTATAAGAGACAGCAGCAGGACCGCCATCGGCAGGAAGGCTGCCGCGAGCTTCGCCCGCCAGAACACGGCCGGCCGCGTGGGCGCGCAGGCCAGCAGGTCCGGGGCGTCCTCCGCCGAGACCGTGATCCAGGCCAGGCTGCCGCCGACCTGGCCGGCCATGAAGGTCAGGGCCGCGGCCGCCCCGGGCGCGGCCACTTGGTCCGAGGCGCCGATGCTTCGGATCGCCAGGAATCCGAGCGGCAGAAGGTAGAGCATCCGCAGCAGCACTTGCGACAACAGGGCCGCGTCCCGCCAGAGCAGGCGCAGTTCCTTGCGCAGGGTGGCCGTGAAGGCGCCTTGCGAGAACCGCGCCGGCCCCGCCCTGGCGGCCGCCTGGGCGCGGATGGTGTCCGCCCCGCTCGCCGACGCCGCATTGGCGACGAAAGTGGCGCCCAACACCGAGCTCGCCGCCACGAACAGCAGGATCGAGCCGAGCGCTAGGCACAGCAGGGGCAGCGGCTCGCCCATCATCGCCCGCAGCGGCCAGGTCCCCCCCGGCGGCAGGTGGAAGGTCGGATCGTTCGCGATCCGCATCGCTTCGGACCACATTCCGCCGGTGCGGCGCCCGCCGATGATGTTGCTGAGCTGGGTTCCCAGGAAGAAGCCCGCGCCGATCAGGGCCGCGGTCACCTGGGCGATGGCGCGCGTCCGCCGCGGTCCGATCAGGGAGAACATCGCCATGCCCAGCAGGAGCCCCAGCGAGCTCGTGGTCAGGGCCAGGGCCGCCATCACCACATATACGCTCAGCCATTCCGGATGGCCGACGATCGCGACCGGCAGGAACAGCGGCGAGAAGAACAGGCAGATCGCCAGGAAGGCGTTCACCGCGAGGGTCGCGAAACGCACGGTCAGGGTTTTGCGGGGCGCCAGGGGCGAGGAGAACATCAGGTCCAGGTCGCCGCGCTGGTAGAGCGACTCCACCGCGGAAGCGATCGTCTGCGACAGCATCAGGCTGCCGATCACCGCGATGGCCAGGTCCGCCATCAGCGCGCTGGCCTTGGTCACAGGGACCTCGACGTGCCGCAGCAGGAAGCCGAGCGGGACGCCCACGAAGGACACGAACAGCACGACCACCGCGCCGACGACGATTAACCCGCGCCAGCTGTTCGCGCGGCGCGACAACACCCCGCGCCAGGCCACCCGCATCTCGTGCGCGAACAGCCAGGCCGTCGAGCCGGGGGGCAAAATCGGTCTCCGCCGCTCCAGCCTCTCGCTCATGCGGGGGTCGAGCCCTCTTCGGTGGTCAGGTCCAGGAACACGTCCTCCAGGGACGCGCCCTGTTCGCCGGTCCGCGCCCGCAACTCGTCCAGCGTGCCCTCGGCCAGCAGGCGTCCGCCCTGGATGATGCCGATCCGGTCGGCCATCCGCTCGGCGACCTCCAGGATGTGCGTGGTCAGGATCACCGTCGCCCCGCCGTCCACCCGCGCTTGCAGCAGGTCCTTCACCTGGCGCGCCACGGCGGCGTCGAGTCCGGTCAGCGGCTCGTCGAGGATCAGCAGCTTCGGGTCGTGGATAAGGGCGCCTGCCAGCGCCGCTTTCTGCTTCATCCCGCGCGAGAAGCCCTCGCAGCGCCGGTTGCGCTCCTCCCAGAGACCTAGGGTCTTCAAGAGCTCTTCCGCCCGGGGCAGGGCGACATCCGGCGGCACGCCCCACAGGCCGGCGACGAACTCCAGGTACTCGACGGGCGTCAGGCGATCGTAGAGCAGGGGCTCGTCCGGCGCCCAGGCGATCAGCCGTTTGGCCGCCGTAGGTTCGGCGAGCGCATCGATCCCGAACACCGAGATCGCCCCGGCGTCGGGCTTCAGCAGGCCCGCAACCATCCGCAGTGTCGTGGTTTTTCCCGCTCCGTTTGGACCAAGCAGGGCATAGAGTTCTCCGGCCCGCACCGTGAGGTCCAGCCGGTCTACGGCGGGCGTGCGGAAGGTCTTGGTCAGGCCGGCCAGAACCAGGGCGTCGCTCAAGTTACTCTCCGCATCCGCGCCGCGAAGGCGCGAGCTAAGCCCCATTTCGTTAAATCGCGCTTTGCTTCGTGCGCGAACAGGCGCGGCGATCCACGATCGCCAGCCTTGCGTCCCAGGGTTCAGCCGCGCGACAAGGCGGCATGCCGATCACGCCCGAAGACCTTGCGGCCATGCGTCGCGCCATCGCCCTGGCCGTCCCGGGAGTCGGCGCCACCGGCGAGAACCCATCGGTCGGCTGTGTCATCCTTAAGGACGGCCAGGTTGTGGGCGAGGGCGCCACCGGCGCCGGTGGGCGCCCCCACGCGGAGGAGGTTGCGCTCGCCATGGCGGGCGCGGGCGCGGCCGGCGCGACCGCCTATGTCACTCTCGAACCTTGCGCCGAACGCTCCTCTGGCTCGCCCTCCTGTTCGGAATTGCTGGTCGCGGCCCGGATCGGCCGGGTCTTGGTCGCGTGCGAGGATGCTTCCGTCCTGGCCGGAGGCCACGGCGCGGCGCGGTTGCGCGCCGCCGGCGTCGACCTGCAACTGGGAGTTTTGGCCGACGAGGCGGCGGCGCTCTACGCAACCTACAGGCCGCGCGGCCATTAACCCAAAGTCCTGCGGAATCCTTAAGTGGCGGAAAGAGCGCGTTAATTCGCGGCGCCTATCCTGCGGGCAGTAAGCCCCCCAAGGGTCTCGTCTTAGATGTCGCTTCAGACCGCCCCCGCCCCCGAGTTGCTCCGGCTCGACCAGTCCGAGGTCGACGCCATCTGCGCCAAGCACGACCGGCTGTGGAGCTCCAAGCCCGGCGGCGCCCGCGCCGTCTTCGCCTGGAAGGACATCTCGAACCTCGACCTGCGTGGCCGCAATCTCTCCGACGCCGACTTCACCGGCGCCAACATGTCCGGCTGCCAGCTGCGCGGCGCGCGGCTCGACCATGCCAACCTGTTTGGCGTCGATCTCCAGAACGCCGACCTCACCGACGTCTCCCTGCGCCGCGCCGACCTGCGCGGCGTCTGCATGCGCAACGCCAACCTGACCGGCGCCGACCTGTTCGAGGCCGATCTGCGCGAGGGCTCCATCGCCATCGGCGACCGCGAGCGAGGCCTGCGGATCATGGAGCACCAGAATCGCGTCGGCGAAATGCAGGGGGCCATCCTGGCCGGCGCCAACCTCGAACGCTCGCGCCTGTCCGGCGTCATGGCGGTGCGCGCCGACTTCACCGACGCGGTGCTCAAGGACGCCAAGCTGATCCGGGCGAACCTCAAGCAGTGCACCATGACCGGCGCCAACATGGCCGGCGCAGACCTGTCGGGGGCCGACCTCGCCGGGGCCGACCTGCGCGACGCCATCCTGGTGGGCGCCAAGACGCTGTCCTGGAACATCAGGGAAGCCGACATGCGTGGCGCGCTGACCGACCAGCCCTCGGGCAAGGCGGTGGCCGACCTGCCCTACCAGACCATGATCCGCGAGCACGCCCGCTGGTGCGAAAGCGGCGGCGGCGAGGGCAGCCCCAGCGTCTTCGACAACGCCGACCTGCGCGCCCTGGAAAGCATCCGCGGCTTCAACCTGACCGCCCTGTCGGCCAAGGGCGCCACCTTCTACGGCCTAGACATGGAGGGCGTGCAGCTCCAGGGCGCGAACCTAGAAGGCGCCGACCTGCGGGCCTGCAACCTGCGCCGCGCGGACCTCCGCGGCGCCCGCCTGATCGGCGCCAAACTCGGCAGCGCCGACCTGCGCGACGCCCAGATGGGCCCACTCCTGCTGGGCGGCGACCGCATCCTGCCCTGCAACCTGCATACAGCCAGCCTCAAGGGCGCCGACCTGGCGCGCGCAGACCTGCGC
>CAMFIW010000415.1 GCA_945952355.1 uncultured Phenylobacterium sp.
CTCTACGCCCATACCGACGGCGTGGGGAACCGCCTGATCCTGCTGGATCAGCTCGAGGCCCTGACCCTGGAGGCGGCCCAGCAGCTGGCGCTGGAGCTGCTCGAGGCCGGCTGGCGGCCGGGGGCGCCCGACCTTCCGGCCGAGCGCCCTTAGTCCGCCTGCCTCAGTGGGGCTTCTTCACGACCCGGAACACGGCGTTGGCGCGGGCGCAGGGCGCGCCATCGGCGGTGATCATGGCCTGGGCGAAACAGAGGGTGGAGCCGGCGCGGACGAAGTTCGTGTCGAACTCCAGCCACTGCCCCGCCCGCGCCGAGCCGACGAAGTCGAGGTTGAGGTTGACGGTGATCACACTCACGCCGTCGTCCAGGAACCGGCCGCAGGACAGGCCCATGGCGTTGTCGGCCAGCGCGCTGATCAGGCCGCCGTGCACCAGTCCGCGCCCATTGAGATGCGGCCGGTCGGCCCGAAAGCCGAGGATCACGGCGCTGTCGGTGGTGCGGCTGTAGAGCGGCTCCCAGGGTTCGGTGACGGGGCTCTTGCGATAATGGGGGGCGAAGCCCTGGGGCAGGGCCGCGGCCTCCATCACACCGCTCCCGTCAGACGATGCAGGCTCTCCAGAGTCTGGGAGCAGGCCAGCGCAGCCTCCGCGCCCTTCTGGACGAAGTGATCCTGGAAGAAGCGGTGGTGGGTGTCGTGGTCATGGAAGTGGTGCGGGGTCAGGACCACTGAGAAGACCGGGATCTCGGTCGACAGCTGAACCTGCATCAGGGCGCGAACCACGGTCTCGGCGACGAACTCGTGGCGATAGATGCCGCCATCGACCACGAAGGCCGCCGCCACCACCGCCGCGTAGCGGGCCGTCTTGGCCAGGGTCTGGGCATGCAGCGGAATCTCGAAGGCCCCGGGCGTGTCGAAGACGTCGATCATCTTCTCCGGAAAGCCCTGCTTGGTCATCTCGATGGTGAAGCCTTCGAGGGCCTTGTCGACGATATGGCTGTGCCAGCCCGACTTCACGAAGGCGATGCGGGCGGGCCTGTAGGCGCCGTTGGCGGTGGGGAATTCATAGCTGACTTGGGTCATGGGTGGTCTCCCTTGGGTGAGCAGCCACGACTCAGGGAGACACCGACAGGCGGAGCGCGCGCGCAAGCGCGGGCGTCGCCAAGCAGTGGTTCTCATAACCGGACTCTAACCGTCGGCCCCGGGATCCAACCGGGTCTGCTGTCCCTGACCGGCGATATGTGGCCGGCCAGGCGCCCGCGGGCTCGTCCGTCACCTGTCCGAAGAAGGATCGGGCATTACCGCCGGTGGGGACTTTCACCCCGCCCTGAGAACGCGAACCGCCGGAACAGCCCGGCGGCTGAAACGAGGCTAAGCCCAAGGGCCGCGGTCAAACAAGTGTTTAAATCGCGAGGGTGTCAGATTCTGCGATCATGGCCGGCCCAATAGGGCTCGCGCAGCTTGCGCTTGAAGATCTTGCCCGAGTCTTCGCGGGGCAAGGCGTCGGTGAACTCGACCTCGCGGGGGACCTTGAAGCCTGCCAGGCGTTCGCGCAGCCAGGCGCGGATCTCGGTGGGCGAGGGAAGAGGCCCCGGCTGGGGCTGGATCACCGCGCAGAGCGCCTCGCCATATTCCTCGTCGGGGATTCCAAAAACGGCGCAGTCGGCGACGCCCGGGGCTTTCAGCAGCACAGCCTCGATCTCGGCGGGATAGATGTTCACCCCACCTGAGATGACCATGTCGGAGCTTCGGTCGCAAAGGAACAGGAAGCCGTCGGCGTCGAAATAGCCGATGTCGCCCGGCGAGATGAGGCCAAGCTTTTCTGCTCGGCGACGCTTCTCCTCGTCCCCGTGATAAGTGAAGTCCGAGAACCCGATATTGCGGCCGAGCACCTCGCCCGGGACGCCGACCGGGCAGTCGTCCCCTTCCGCGTCGACCACACGGACTACAGCGTTGGGCATCGGCCTGCCGACCGTGCCGGGATGGGCCAGCCATTCCTCGGCGGTGCAGAAGGTGACGTTCCCCATTTCGGTCGAGCCGTAGTATTCGTTGATGACCGGACCCCACCACGCGAGCATCTCGCGCTTGACCGGCGGCGAGACCGGAGCGGCGGCGTGGGCGACGAACGTCAGGGACGAGACGTCGTAGCGATCGCGCACCGCCTGCGGCAGCTTGACCAGGCGATTGAACATGATCGGCGCCATGTTCAGGTGGGTGATCCGCTTGTCCTGAATCAAAGCCAGCAAGCCTTCGGGATCGAAGCGCGCCATCACGGCGACATTGGCCCCGAGGTTGACCGAGACATTGGCATGGGCGTTAGGCGCGGAGTGGTAGATCGGTCCCACGACCGCGGTGACGATCTCCTGCGGCCGGTCGGCCCAATCGGCATATCCGTAGGAACGCAGCAGCATGGTCATGGCGGCCTGGGCCTGTTCTGGCGTGGCGGCGGCGCGCTTGACGCCCTTGGGGCGGCCGGTGGTGCCGGACGTGTAGATGATGGTGCTTGGCGCCTGGCGCGGCGAGGCCTCGCGCGGCGCGAAGGTCTCCAGCCAGGCGTTCCAGTCCATGTCGCCCGACGCGACCTTGCTGGCCTCTGGCGTCACGCCATAGGCGGCGGCGACTTCCGGCGGCGTCGGGACCGAGAACACGATCACGCCGTCGGGTACGGCGTCGCGCAGGCCCGCCAGAAGGTCGGCATGGATCACCAGCGCCTTGGCCCCGCAGTCCTCGAGCACGTAGCGGCCCTCGTCGAGCGTGCAGTGCCAGTTCACGGCGACGGCGAACGCGCCGAGGTTGCCGGCCGCCTGGGTCGCCTCGAAGAAGGCAAGGTCGTTGCGCAGGCAGAAAGCGACCGCGTCGCCCTCCCGGACGCCCAAGCTTTCCAGCCCCGCCGCGGCGCGCAAGGCTCGCTGGCGGATGTCGGTCGCCTCGACAGCGCGCGCGCCGCTCCAGATCACACCCATGACGCTCCTCCGGTTCGCAAGCCCTCCGCCTCAGCCGATCCAGCGCAGGGCGCGCTCGAACAGGCCGATGGTGTGGGCGTGAAGGCGGTCGCCGGTCTCCTTCGGCGCCTGGCCGGCGCAGGCGCGGGCGTGAGTGCCCTCGAGGATCAGACCGAGCTTGTAACAGGCCAGGACGGCGTACCAGTCGATGGCCGACATGTCCCGAGTGGTGCGAGGCCGGTAGTGCTCGACCAGTTCCTGGGGGGAGGGGAAGCCGCTCCAGGGCGTGATGTTCACGCCGAACTCCCGCGGCTGGTCGGTCTCCTGCCAGGTGGCCAGCAGCCAGCCGAGGTCGAGCAGCGGATCGCCGATGGTGGTCAGCTCCCAGTCGACGATGGCGGCAAGTTCGGGACCGTCGTGGCGGTACATGACGTTGGACAGGTGGTAGTCGCCATGGATGATGCCAGGCTGGAAGGTCGACGGGCGATGGCGCTCCAGCCAGGCGGCCACCTTGTCGACGCCGGGGATCTGGCCCGGCCCGGGCCAGCCTGGGAACTGGGCGTAGCTGTCGAGCTGGGCCTTCCAGCGTGCGACCTGACGCTCCAAGTAGCCGTCGACCTTGCCGAAGTCCGCCAGGCCCCGCTCGCGATAGTCCAGGGCGCCGAGGGCGGCGATGCCCTCGACCAGGGCCAGGCCCATGCGGTGGCGCACCGCCTCTGAGCCGGCGTGAAGTGGCTCGAGGCCGGTGGACGGGTTGAAGCCGTCGATCGGCTCCATCAGGTAGAAGGCCGCGCCGAGCACGGCCTCGTCGGCGCAGTCGGCGATCAGGCCGGGATGAGGCACCGCGGTCCCGGCCAAGGCGGCCAGCATTCGCGCCTCGCGCCGCATGGTCTCGTTGGAATTGGCCCTCAGGTGC
>CAMFIW010000416.1 GCA_945952355.1 uncultured Phenylobacterium sp.
CCGCCCTGACCGGAGGCGCGCGCCACACGTAGGTCGCTGCGCCTGTCGGAGCGGTCTCTCGCGTCCTGATTCTCAGGAGGCCGAAACCTGAAGCACCGACGAATTGGGTGGAGACAGGAATCTGATCTAGCGATTCAGGTCCGGTTTTCCAAGGGGTTTTTCGTTCCCGTGACGACGCGGTCGCGGTTGGCCAGGTCGAGCAGGGTCTCCACCCCGGACGCACCGGCCTCGCGGAACAGGGCCTCCACCGCGACCTTCTGGTCGTAGCCGATCTCGACGGCGAACAGCCCGCCGGGCTTCAGCACCCGCAGGATCTCCGGCGCCAGCACCCGATAGGCGTCCAGCCCGTCCGAGCCCCCGTCCAGGGCCAGGCGCGGCTCGTGGTCGCGCACCTCCGGCTCCAGGGTCTCGATCACCCCGGTCGCGATATAGGGGGGATTGGAGACCACCAGGTCGAAGCTCTCGTCCGCCAGGCCCGCGGTCCAGTCGCCGCGCAGCAGGGCCACCTTGTTGGCCAGACCCAGATTGGCAGCGTTCTCCCGCGCCACCGCCAGGGCTTCCTCCGACACGTCGACCCCCAGGCCCTTGGCGGCAGGCCGCTCGGCCAGGATCGACAGCAGGATCGCGCCCGACCCTACGCCCAGGTCGAGGATCTGGAACGCCATCTGCTCGGGGAAGCTCTTGAGCGCGTGGTCGACGATGACCTCGGTGTCGGGCCTGGGCGTCAGCACGTGCGGATTGACCGACAGCATGATCTTCCAGAAGCCCTTTCGGCCCAGGATGTGGGCCACCGGCTCGCGCTTCTCGCGTCGGGTCAGATAGTCCTCGAGCGTCGCCTCCTGCGCGGCGCTAAGGGGCCGGTAGGGATCGCCCACGATGTCGGCGCGAGTCACGTCGGCGGCCGCCTCGACCAGCAGCCGCGCGTCGATCACCGGACCCGCCAGCCCAGCGGCTTCCAGACGCGCCTTGGCGGTTTGCCACGCTTGCAGCAGGTTCAGGCTCATGCCGCGGCCTCCCTCGGCGCGGGCCCGTCCTGGGGCGTGGTCACCGCGTCGCCCACGGTCACCCGTCCGCCGTCGGTCACATGCACATAGATCCCGCAATGCATGTGGCCATAGTTGTCGAACAGCGCCTTCACGACCTCCATGTCCACCTCCGCGGTGGTCGGGTTCACGTGGGTCGCCACGCAGCGGACGATGGGCTTGAACACCTTGGCGCGGGCGAAGCCGAGCATCAGTTCGCGCCCCACCCAGCCGTTCTCAACCCAGGCCGGCCAGCCCTCCACGTAGAGGTTGGCGCGGAAGCGCAGAGGATCGATCTCGCGGCCGAGCCGCGCCTCCAGGTCGCGGACGCTGGCCAGGTTGATGATCGAGACGTGACCTTGAGGGTGGTCCATGAACCGGTGGCCCGGCGCCTGCACCACCTTCAGCTCGCCGCGGATTTCCTCGCCCAGCAGGGTGGTCAGCCAGGCCTCCAGGGCCGCGCGGCCCTCGGCGTCGGCCAGCCGCCCCGCGAAGGGCGCCATGCCGTCGGCCGTCGCCCGGAAGGTTCCGCTCGCCTCGTCATAGGCGGTGCGCGCCGCGGCCACGTGCGGAATGGCGGCCAGTACGGTGAACTTCTGCTTGGAGATCCAGGCCGGCGCCTTGGCGTCGAATCCCGACGGACCGTTCTCCACCGCGAACATCCGGTCGCACGGGAATTCGCAGCCCTCCGTCAGGTCGGCATGGTCCAGCCGCTCGGGCGTGAACCCCTTCACGGGATGGCGGAATAGACCGGCGACGTGGGCGTCCATGGGCGCGGTTTGCCGCAAGCGGCCGGCTTCGACAAGCGGCGCGGAACGGCGCCGCTCGCCGCGTGTTCCCCGAAAGCACGGAGGGCGGCGCCTTGGGCGACCTTGGACGGCGATTTGGACAGGGGCTTTGGCGGGCCGCGCCCTGGCTGGGCGTTGCCGCCCTTGCGGCCGCCCTGCTGCGCCGTCCCGCGGTCGGTCGCCCGGGGCAGAGCTACGCCACGCCGCCGGCCTTGCCGCCGGAAGCCTTCGACCTCGCCGAGCCCAGGCGGGGCCGGCTTGCCGGCGGCCCGTTCGACATCCCCCTGCGTGGCTGGCGCGACGTGCTCTGGCGCACGGCCCGGGAATTCTCCGACGACAAGATCCCCGCCGTCAGCGGCGGCGTGACCTATTTCGCCCTGCTGGCCCTCTTCCCGGCCATCGGCGTCTTCGTCTCGCTCTACGGTCTGTTCGCCGATGTCGGCCACGTGCGCGACCAGCTCGACCAGATGGCGCTCTTCGTCCCGCCGGATGTCCTGGCCCTGGTCGGCGACCAGATGGCCAGGCTCGCCCAGGCCCGTGGCGGCTCGCTCAGCCTCGCCTTCGTGATCAGCCTCCTGCTGTCGGTCTGGAGCGCCAACGCCGGCATGAAGTCGTTCTTCGACGGGCTCAACATCGCCTATGACGAGACCGAGCACCGCGGCTACGTCAGGCGCACCGCCCTGACCTATGGCTTCACCTTTGGCGCCCTGGTGTTCCTGGTTCTCGTCGCCGGCCTGCTGGTGGCGGTGCCCCTGGTGCTCGAACGGATCGACCTTCCTGGTCTCGTCACGGCCTGGTTGCCCTTGCGCTGGGGCGTGCTGTTCGCCCTCGCCGCCGGCGCCTGGGCGGTCTTCTATCGCTTCGGGCCGAGCCGCGAGCCGCCGCGCTGGCGGTGGGTGGCCGTGGGCGCCGTTGTCGCCGCCGGCCTCTGGCTGGCGGGCTCGGCCGGCTTCTCCTGGTACGCCAGCCACATAATCCATCTGGACCGAACCTACGGCTCGCTAGGCGCGGTGATCGGCTTCATGCTGTGGATCTGGTTCTCGGTGCTGATCGTCCTGACCGGCGCCGAACTCAACGCCGAGATCGAGCATCAGACAGCCATCGACTCCACCACCGGGCGACCGATGCCGATCGGCGCGCGTGGCGCCGCCATGGCCGACACCGTCGGCAAGGCCTTCGATCTCAAGGGCGCGGCCAAGGACGCCTGGTCCCGCGTGCCGCCGGGCTTGCGCAAGCGGGGTCAGCCGAACTCGTCTTCCAGAGCCGCCAGTCGCGCGGCCTGATCCTCGGCGATCAGCGGATTGATCACGTCATCCAGCGCCTCGCCCTCCATCACCTTGGTGAGGTTGTAGAGCGTCAGGTTGATCCGGTGGTCGGTCACCCGCCCCTGCGGGAAGTTGTAGGTGCGGATGCGCTCCGAGCGGTCGCCCGATCCCACTTGGCTCTTGCGCGCATCGGCCCGGGCTGTGTCGAGCGCCTCGCGCTTCTGGTCATAGAGACGGGCCTGCAGCACTTTCATGGCGCGCGCGCGGTTCTGGTGCTGGCTCTTCTCGGAACTGGTGACCACGATTCCGGTCGGCAGGTGGGTGATCCGCACCGCCGAGTCGGTCTTGTTGACGTGCTGGCCGCCGGCGCCCGACGAGCGATAGGTGTCGATCCGAAGGTCCTGGTCGCGGATCTCGATGTCCACGTCTTCGACCTCGGGCAACACAGCCACCGTCGCCGCCGAGGTGTGGATGCGCCCGCCGGCCTCGGTCTCGGGCACCCTCTGCACGCGGTGCACGCCGCTCTCGAACTTCAGCCGGCCGAACACGCCGTCGCCGGTGATCGAGGCGATGATTTCCTTGTATCCGCCGACCTCGCCCTCGGAGACGCTGTCGATCTCCAACCGCCAACCCCTGTTAGCCGCATATCGCTGGTACATGCGGAACAGGTCCCCGGCGAACAGGGCCGCCTCGTCGCCGCCGCTGCCGGCTCGCACTTGCAGGATCGCCGAAGCGTTCTCGACCTTGTCTCTGGGGGACAGCAGTAGGGC
>CAMFIW010000417.1 GCA_945952355.1 uncultured Phenylobacterium sp.
GGTTCGCGGAGGCCACGGAGAGGCCGAGCTGAGACCGCTTCAACTGGATAGGTCGCGGTCCAAGGGTCGGCGGCTGACGCCGCCTTGCCGCGCAGCGGCGATACCGCGTCTGCACAACGCACGCAAAAAGGCCCACGGAGACGCCCTCTGCGATCTCCGCGAACCTCCGCGATCTCTGCGTTCAAAAGGCCGCTTCACCGGCCCGGGCCCAAGGGCCCCTCACCCAACCCTCTCCCCAAGGGAGAGGGCTTCGGGCGCCAACGCTAGTGCTGGCTCTCCGGCATGCGCACCACCAGGCCGTCCAGCTCGTCGCTGACCTTGATCTGGCAGGAGAGCCGGCTGTTCGGCTCCACGTTCTCGGCGAAGTCGAGCATCGACTCCTCCATGGCCGACTTCTCGCCGGTCTTGCCTTCCCAGGCGGCGTCCACATAGACGTGGCAGGTGGCGCAGGCGCAGGCGCCGCCGCAGTCGGCGTCGATCCCAGGCACGTTGTTCTTCACCGCGCCTTCCATCACCGTCAGGCCGTTCTTCACGTCGATGACGTGTTCCGTGCCGTCATGCTCGATGTAGGTGATCTTCGCCACTGGTTCCTCCCGCCGGCTATGCGGCGACCTCTTTCATGGAAACGGTTGGGTCCGCAAGCTTATCAATGTTCACCGACTTGCGATTCCCGATGAGCATGCGGCCCATCATGAACTCCGGGGGCGAGTTGATCGCCTCCACGGACTGCACCTTGTCACCCCGCAGGTGGAAGATCGCGAACTTGCCGCTGGCCGGGTCGCCGCGCAGCAGGATCTGGTCCACATCGAAGGCGTATCCGGCGATCTGGAGCTTCAGATCGTACTGGTCCGACCATTGCCACGGCACCTCGCCGGCCGGGGCCGGACGGCCGGTGATGGCGCAGGCGGCCTGCTTGGCCTGTTCGAGGGCGTTGGGCACGCTCTCCATCCGGAACATGCGGTCGTAGATCGGCATCGGCCGGTGGGCCACGTCGCCGATCGCGAAGATCGCCGGGTCGGAGGTGCGCGCCTCGAGGTCGACCACCACGCCGCGGGCGACGTCCAGGCCCGCCTCGCGCGCCAGCTCGTCGTTCGGATGGGCGCCGACGCCGATCAGGGCGTAGTCGCAGGGGATGGTGCGGCCGTCGGCCAGCTTCACGCCGGTGACGTGGCCGTCGCGGCCCTCGAAGCCATTGACCGTCGCGCCCAGCTCGAAGCGGACGCCGTGCTTCTCATGATAGTCCTGGAAGAAGGTCGACAGCGTCTCGCAGGCGACGCGGGCCAGGAGGCGCGGCTCGCGCTCGATCACCACGGCGTCGGCGCCCAGCGCGCGCGACGAGGCCGCCGCCTCCAGGCCGATATAGCCGCCGCCGACGATGGCGATGGTCTTGCCGGGGCCGAGCGCCGCCTTCAGCGCCTCGGCGTCGGCCGCGGTGCGCAGCTCCAGCAGGCCCTTCAGGTCCGCGCCCTCCAGCGGCAGCTTGATCGCCCGCGCGCCGGTGGCCAGGACCAGCGCGTCGTAGGCGACGCTCCCGCCGTCGGACAGGGCGACCGTCTTGCCCGCGCGGTCGATGGCGGTGGCGGTGACGCTCGGCCGGAAGTCGATGCCGTTCTCTGCGTAGAACTCCAGCGGCTTCAGCGCCAGCGAGTCCGCGTCGGCCTCGCCCTTCAGCCAGGCCTTGGAAAGCGGCGGGCGCTGATAGGGCGGAATGGGCTCGGTCCCCACCAGGGTGATCTTCCCCGGATGGCCGTATTGGCGCAGCAGGGCCGCCAGGGTTCCCCCCGCGTGGCCTGCGCCCACGATCACAACATGCGCGTCCGGCGAGCTCATGACAGCCCCATGCAGAAAAGTGACGGCCCCGTCAACTTGTCGAACGCAGTTCGGATCGCCTTGAGCGGGATCAAACGGTTCAGACGACCCGGTCCACCAGCATCTTCTTCACTTCCGCGATCGCCTTGGCCGGGTTCAGCCCCTTCGGGCAGACCTGGGCGCAGTTCATGATCGTGTGGCAGCGATAGAGCTTGAAGGGGTCTTCCAGGGAGTCCAGGCGCTCGCCGGTGGCCTCGTCGCGGCTGTCGATCAGCCAGCGATAGGCGTGCAGCAGGGTGGCCGGGCCCAGGTACTTCTCGCCGTTCCACCAGTAGCTCGGGCACGAGGTGGTGCAGCAGGCGCAGAGGATGCATTCGTAGAGGCCGTCGAGCTTCTCGCGGTCTTCCGGCGACTGACGCCATTCCTTCTGCGGCTCGGGCGAGGTGGTGTGCAGCCACGGCTCGATCGAGGCGTACTGGGCGTAGAACATGGTCAGGTCCGGGATCAGGTCCTTGACCACCGGCATGGAGGGCAGAGGCGCGACCTGGCATTCCTTGCCCGGGATTTCCTCGTGGCCGTGGGTGCAGGCCAGCGTGTTGCGCCCGCCGATGTTCATGGCGCACGAGCCGCAGACGCCCTCGCGGCAGGAGCGCCGGAAGGAGAGCGTCGGGTCGATGGTGTTCTTGATGTGGATCAGGACGTCCAGGACCATCGGGCCGCAGGCCTCGACGTCGACGTCGTAGGTGTCCCAGCGGGGGTTCTCGCTCCCCTCCGGGTCGTAGCGGTAGATCTTGAAGGTCTTGACCTTCTTGGCCCCGGCGGGCGCCGGATGGTGGCGCCCCTTCTGGACCTGGGAGTTCTTCGGCAGGGTGAGCTGGACCATCAGGCGCTTTCCTTGGGAACCTTCGTCGACATCGCGTGCTGGGCCAGGCCCTAGTAGACCCGCGCCTTCGGCGGGATCGGGGCGATGTCGTTGGTCATGGTGTAGTCGTGGACGGGGCGGTAATCGATCGCAACCTTGCCCGTGGCGTCGTCGAGCCAGGCCAGGGTGTGCTTCATCCACTCCTTGTCGTTCCGGTCCGGATAGTCCTCGTGGGCGTGGGCCCCGCGGCTCTCGGTCCGGTTATGGGCGCCCTCGACGGTGACGATGGCCTGGACGACCAGGTTCTCGAATTCGAGGGTCTCGACGAGGTCGGTGTTCCAGATCATGCCGCGGTCGGTGACCTTCAGGTCCGGCCGCTTGGCGTGGACCGCCTGCAGCCGCTTGACGCCGCTTTCCAGGGCCTCGGAGGTGCGGAACACCGCCGCGTCCTCCTGCATGGCCTGCTGCATCTCCAGCCGCAGGGCCGCCGTGGGGGTCGAGCCGTTGGCGTTGCGCAGGCGGTCAAAACGCGACAGGTGGCCGTCGGTCATGCTATCCTTGAGCTCCGGCTGGGTCGCCCCGGCCTTGACCGTGTCGGCGGCGCGCAGCGCGGCGGAACGGCCGAAGACCACCAGGTCGATCAGCGAGTTGGAGCCCAGGCGGTTGGCGCCGTGGACGCTGACGCAGGCGGCCTCGCCGACGGCCATCAGGCCGGGCACCACCCTGTCCGGATCGTCGCCCTCGCGGGTGACGACTTCGGAGAAGAAGTTCGTGGGAATGCCGCCCATGTTGTAGTGCACGGTCGGCAGGACGGGGATCGGCTGCTTGGTCACGTCGACGCCGGCGAAGATCTTGGCGCTCTCCGAAATGCCGGGGAGACGCTGGGCCAGGATCTTCGGGTCCAGGTGGTCGAGGTGCAGGAAGATGTGGTCCTTCTTCGGACCGACGCCGCGGCCTTCGCGGATCTCGATGGTCATGGCCCGGCTGACCATGTCGCGCGGGGCGAGGTCCTTCACGGAGGGCGCGTAGCGCTCCATGAACCGCTCGCCTTCCGAATTGGTCAGATAGCCGCCCTCGCCGCGGGCGCCCTCGGTGATCAGGCAGCCGGCGCCGTAGATGCCGGTCGGGTGGAACTGGACGAACTCCATATCCTGCAGCGGCAGG
>CAMFIW010000418.1 GCA_945952355.1 uncultured Phenylobacterium sp.
CTGCTGAACATCCTGGGCATGATCGACCGTCCGACCAGCGGTCGTTACCTGTTCAGGGGCGAGGACATCGGCGCCTACGACGAGGCGGCCCTGGCGCGCCTGCGTCGCGACAACCTCGGCTTCGTGTTCCAGAGTTTCAACCTGATCGACGAGTTGACCATCGCCGAGAACATCGAGCTCGGACTGGTCTACCGCAGGTGGGCCGGCAGGGAGCGCAGGGCGCGGGTCGAGGCCGCGATGGACCGCGTGGGGATCGGCCACCGCGCGCGGCACTATCCCCACCAGTTGTCGGGCGGCCAGCAACAGCGCGCGGCCATCGCCCGCGCCATCGTCGGCCGACCGGCGCTGATCCTGGCCGACGAGCCCACCGGGAACCTCGACAGCGAGAACGGCGAGCAGGTGATGGACATTCTGCGCAGCCTCAACGACGAGGGCGCGACCATCGTCATGGTCACCCACTCGCCCGCCCACGCGGATCTCGCGAAACGGGTGATCAACATGCTGGATGGGCGGATCATCGTCTCCGCCCGCCGGGCCGCGTGAGGCCCGCCATGTGGAGCAACTATGCCCTGTCGCTCTATCGCACGCTCGCCCGCCACCGGCTCTATGCGCTGCTCAACACGCTCGGCCTCGCGCTGGGTATCGCCGTCTGCCTGATCCTGACGCTCGTGGTCCGTTTCGAGACCGGTTTCGATCGCTGGATTCCGGATGCCGCGAACATCTATCGCGTGAACCTGCTCTCCAACCTGCCCGGTCGGCCGCCATCGGAACAGCCCAGCACCCAGGGCGTCATGCTGCCGGTGCTTCGGGCCGACTTCCCGCAGATCGCGGCGGGCGCGCGGCTGATGGATATCGACGTCGTGGTCCGCGCCGGCGACCGACAGGCCTACGAACAGGTCGTCCTGGCCGATCCGGAGGCCTTCAAAGTCTTCGAACTGCCGTTCGCGGCGGGCGACCCCGCGCACGCGCTCGACGACACCTCCAGCCTTGTGATCAGCCAGCAGATGGCCCGGAAGTACTTCGGAACGGAGCAGGCGCTGGGCCGCCGCGTGACCCTGGTGATCGATGGGCAGCCGCGCGACTATCGGGTGACCGCGGTGCTGAAGGACCTGCCGGCCAACACGCACCTGGCGTTGGGCTTCCTGGTCCGCCTCGCGCCGGAGGTGATCCCACGGTCGCAGTTCGTGTTCACCAACTGGGGCAGTTCGACGCTCTACACCTATGTGCGTCTGCGCACGAACGCCGACGCCCGGGCGATCTCGTCGGGGCTCGAGGCGTTCGTCGAACGGCGGGGCGGCGACAACATCCCGCAACACGTCATCCACTATCGGCTGGTTCCCCTCACCAGCATCCACTTCGCCGACGGCAAGACCGGCGACGCCTTCAAGCCAGGCGCGGACCCGTTGTTCGTGGGCTCGCTCGGGCTGATGGGCGTCGTCACCCTGCTCATCGCGGTCGCCAACTATGTCAGCCTGGCCACGGCCCGCGCCGGCATGCGGGCGCGCGAGGTCGCCGTGCGCAAGGTGATGGGGGCCACGCGCAGGGCCCTGGTCGTGCAGTTCGCGGCCGAGTCGGTGGCGGTGGCGCTCGGCGCCGGACTCGCGGCGGCGGCGATCGCGGAGCTCGCCCTTCCCGGGGTTAGCGCCATGCTGGGCGAGCCCATCCGGATGACCTATTTTGGCGCCGAGGGTGTGTTCGCACCCTTGCTGGGCCTCTGCCTGCTCGTGGGCCTGCTGGCCGGCGTCTATCCGGCCCTGGTGCTCTCCAGCTTCCGTCCCGCCGCCGTCCTGGCCTCAGCACGAACGCCGGGAGGCGGTCGCGCGGGAGCGCGGGTCCGCGAGGGCCTGGCGATCTTCCAGTTCGCCATCGCCATCTGCCTGATGATCTGCACGGCGGTCATCTTCGCCCAGATCCAGTACGTGCGGAACGCCGATCCTGGCTTTCGCAGGGACGGCCTGGTGATCGTCCGCGGCGTCGGCGCCGGGCAACTCGCCGAGCGCCGGCCCGCGATCGTCGAGGCGCTGCGCCGCACGCCCGGCGCGGTCTCGGCCACCAGCTCCGATCGGCGACCGGCCACCGGCAGCGAATCCAACACCGATATCAAGCTGGTCAGCAACCCGCGGATCGAGCCGACTTTGACCGTGGAGATGATCGGGATCGATTATTTCGCGACCTATGGCATGCCCATCGTCGCAGGGCGGCCTCTGGACATGGCGCATGGACTCGACGACGCCCGAGGCCTGAAGGGCGACGCCCTGGCCGATCGCGGCCTGAATCTGGTCGTCAACGAAGGCGCCACCCGCGCGCTGGGATTCCGGCGCCCGCGCGACGCCGTGGGCCAGCAGCTGAAGCTCCGGACCAGCGCGAGAAACGGCCTGATCGCCACCATCGTCGGCGTCGCCGGCGACGTGCGCTTTGTGTCCCCGCGCGAACCGGCCCCGCCGCAGATCTACATGCAGGACAGCACCCTGGGTCCACCGGAGCGTCAGCGCGACATGAGCGTCGCTGTGCGGGTCAAGCCGGGCGACGAGGCGATGATGACCCGTCGCCTCGAGGCCACCTGGCGCGCGCTGGCCCCCGACGCGCCGTTCCAGGCGGAGACCGTCCGCGTGGCGATGAAGCCGTTCTACGAACCGGACGCGCGGCGCGGCCAGCTGTTCGCGCTGGGCGCCGTTCTGGCCGTTCTGATCGCATGCATGGGGCTCTTCGGCCTGGCGGCGTTCAACACCAGCCGCCGCACCAAGGAAATCGGCATCCGAAAAGCCCTAGGGGCGTCCACCGCCGACATCGCGCGCCTGCTGCTCGGGGAGTTCCTGCGCCCCGTGCTGCTGGCCAACCTGGTCGCGTGGCCGCTGGCCTGGCTCGCCATGCGCCCCTGGCTCGCGGGCTTTGACCAGCGCATCGCCCTGAACCCGGCCTTCTTCCTCGCCCCGACCGCGGCGGCGATCCTCGTCGCGGCTCTGACGGTCGCCGAGCAGGCCTTGCGCGTCGCCCGCGCGGAGCCGGCCCGCGCGCTTCGCTACGAGTGAGGCCCTGCCTCCCAAGGGTTGGCCGCGCGAGGACACAACCTTCTCGGGACGAAGAGTCACGCGTTTAACCGCCAATCAACACTCCTAGTTGCGTTGTGCCGATGAAGGATTGTGCCTTCAGCGATATGACGCGGAAGAGTTGTGAGCGATTTGTCAGGAAGCAACGCCCCCGAAAGGGGGCGTCGGACGGGAGGCTTGACCGCCGGGTTCGGCGCCTCGCTCCTGGGAGGGCTCTTCGCCCTGCCGATCCTGTGCGGCCTCGCTATCCGCCTGGCGATGGGCGGCGACTGGTTCCGCGATCTGGACGCGCTGACCTGCGCATCGTGGCGGGTTGCGAACCAGCTCTCGCCCTACGGCGCGGCGCTGGCCTGCCCCAGCGGTCGACCGACCGACTACATGTATCTGCCCCAATTGGCCGCCCTGCTGGCGCCGTTCTCGATCGGCCCTTCGGCGGCGATCGTGCGCGGGCTCCTGATCGCCGCCGTCGTCGTCTCGATTGGGTATCTCCTATGGGCCCTGGTCCTGCGGCGGACGCGCGCCGCGCCGCACCTGTCGCGCGCTGCGATCCTACCGCTGACCACCGGAGGCGCCCTGACCTGCGCCAACCTCGCCTTCACCTGCCACGCCCTGGTCCTGGGCCTCGCCCTGGCGCGCCGGCGCGGCCCCACGGCCCTGATCGTCGCCATCGTGGCCGTCTCGGCGCTGAAGCCGATCTTCCTGACCACGCCGCTAATCTCCGCCTCGGAGGCCCCGCCGCTGTGGGGTCGCGGCCGCCGCATCGGCGCGGGCATAGGGG
>CAMFIW010000419.1 GCA_945952355.1 uncultured Phenylobacterium sp.
CACCCTGTGCCCCGTGGCGCGGTCGACCCGGGTGGTGGGCGACCGCTGGTCGGTGGTGATCGTCCGCGAGCTGATGCTGTGCGTGAACCGGTTCCAGGACCTGCAGGCCCAGACCGGGGCCACGGGCCAGTTGCTGGCCGCGCGGCTGAAGCGGCTCGAGGCCGACGGCATCGTCGCCAAGCGCGCCTATTCCAGCCGCCCGCTGCGGTACGAATACCTGCTGACGCCGATGGGGTTCGGCCTGGCGCCGGTGATCATGGCCCTGCGGACCTTCGGCGAGACCTGGTGCAAGGACCCGGCCGAGGGCCTGGCCGTGCGCATGTTCCATCGGCAATGCGGGGCGGAGCTCGACCTCCAGGGCGGCTGTCCGACCTGCGGCCGCCTGGTGGCGCTGCCGGAGATGATGGGCCAGCCGACGCCGGCCTATGCGGCCGAACGCGCCGCCCGCTCCGCCGAATTCACCGAGCGCCGCCGCGCGCTGGCCAGTTCCCAGACGGAGACCGAAGAATGAGCGCCACCGTGCCTGCGTCCCCTTCCGGCATCCTGGTCGAGGCGGAGGATTTCGACAGCCATGGCGGCTGGGTCGTGGACTCCCAGTTCGAGGCCCAGATGGGCTCGCCCTATCTGCTGGCCCACGGCCTGGGCCAGCCGGTGGCGGACGCCACCACCAAGGTCGAGGTCGGCGAGGCGGGCGACTACGAGGTCTTCGTCCGCACCCGCGACTGGGCGCCGCCCCATGCGCCGGGCCGCTTCGCGCTCTCGGTCAATGGTGTGAGGCTGGATACCGACCTGGGCATAAACGGCGACGGGTGGTCATGGCAGCCCGCAGGGCGTGTGGCATTGCCAAAGGGCGAGGCGCGCCTGGCCCTGCACGACCTGACCGGCTTCGACGGGCGATGCGATGCGATCTTCTTCAGCCGTGACGGCGTTGCGCCGCCGAACGCCGTGGACGCCGCGAGCCGCAGTTGGCGCAAGGCCCTGCGCGGACTGCCGCAGACGCCGGTCGATGGCGGCGACTATGACGTCGTGGTGGTCGGCGGCGGGATTTCCGGCTGCGCGGCGGCCCTGACGGCGGCGCGGCTCGGCCAGACGGTGGCGCTGGTCCACGACCGCCCGGTGCTGGGCGGCAACGCCAGCAAGGAGATCGGCCTGATGCCGCGCGGAACCCAGGGCAAGCTGCTGCTGGAGCTGGCCCAACGGACCGAGGACGGCGACCTCGTCGCCCTGTCGCTGCTACAGGCCGAGCCGACCGCGCAGGTCTTCCTGGAACACCGGATCATCGCCGCCGAGCGCCAGGGCGACCGGATCGTCTCGGTCGACGCCGTGGAGGCCAAGGGCGGCCTTGAGCGGCGCTTCCGGGGGCGCATGTTCATCGACACCAGCGGCGTGGCCATGCTGGGCGTGCTGGTGGGCGCCGAGACCCTGTTCGGGCGGGAGGCGCGAGCCGACTATGACGAGCCCTACGCCCCGGAGCAGGGCGACGAGATGCACCACGGCAATACGCTGTTCTTCCGCACCCGCATGGCCGACCGTCCGGTCCCGTTCCCGGAGGTTCCGTGGGCGACCGAGGTCTCCAAGGACTACGCCAATCTCAGCGGCCAGCTCACCAGACCGGGCGCGGAGAACGGCGCGGGGCCCGTGGCCAACGCCAATCCCGACAATCCGACTTTCCAGTTCAGCGCCGATCCGACCCAGGCCTGGATGAACCAGTTCCCGGCCACGCACTATTGGGAATACGGCCAGTGGCTGGACCCCTACACCTCGGGCGAGCTGGTCCGCGACTACCTGATGCGCGCGCTCTACGGGACCTTCTAGAACGTCAAGAAGCTGGAGCCCGAGCAGTACGCCAATCTGGAGTTCGACTGGATGGCCTTCGTCGCCGCCCAGGGGGAGTTCAAGCGCTACAAGGGCGATCACGTCCTGACAGAGAACGATATCCGCGATCACACCCGCTACAACGACATGCTGGTCGATAATGACGGGTTCTTCTGCATCCACTGCGCCTGGAACCCGGGGGAGGGGAGGTACGACTTCCGCCTGCAGGACTGGATCATGGATGTGCGCGACCAGCAGCCCTATGGCATCCCGTTCCGCTGCCTGTACTCGGCCAACATCGAGAACCTGCTGATGGCGGGCAAGCATATCAGTGTGACCCACGTGGCCGGTTCATCGGTCAAGCTGATGGGCAATGGGGCTCAGCATGGGGTCGCCACCGCCGCCGCAGCCTTCCTGGCCAACACCCATGGAACGACGCCACGCGGCCTCTACGACGCGCACCTGGAGGAGTTGATCGGGCTGGTCGCCAAGCTCAACGGTCACGACCACGACCCGGCCAACCCGACGGCGACGCGCAGGTTTGTGGCCGTCCCGGGCTAGGCGGCTTGCCAAACGGGGTTCGGTTCCGAAAAGTGGGCCAAACCGTGGGAGGACGGGCCATGACCAACGCATTCGCGCGCGCCGCTGACATCGAGGCGAGCCTGGAGGCGGTCGCCGAGCGCGGGGACCCGACCGAGGCCGTCTATGCGCGCCTGTTCACCGTTCACCCGCACATGAAGCCCTATTTCTGGCGGGACACGAACGACGCCATCAAGGGCGAGATGCTGTCGCGCACCTTTGCCGCCATCCTCGATTTCGTGGGCGAGCGCCGCTACGCCGACCACATGATCGGCACGGAGATGATCACCCACGAGGGCTATGACGTGCCGCGCGAGGTGTTCGCCACGTTCTTTACGATCATCCGCGACAGCCTGCGCGAGATGCTGGGGGCGGACTGGACGCCGGCCTTCGAGATCGCCTGGATCGAGATGCTGGCCGAGATCGAGTTGTTCGCACAGGGCACGACCCGCTCGGACGTCTCGAACGCCTATTTCGCCGCGTTGCTTCAGAAGTTCCAGCGCGGCGAAATGACGGCCTAGGTCCAAGCAAGACCCTGCCTGGGCGCGGCGTCCGTCATTTGAAGTGGGTCGCGGCCAGGAACTGCTTGTGGTTGGCCTTCATTTCGTCGGTAAGGGTTTCACCGACGCCGTAGGTCGCCACCTGCACGGCCCGGTGCTTGTCCATCACGACGGTGTTCGTGAACACGATCGGAATCCCGTCGGCCTTGAGCGCGTAGGAGACCGACGTGGTGTCGAGGTCGCCGATCTTTCCGGTCTCGACCCCAAAGGTGGTCAAGTCCTTCAACTGGATGCCAGATCGATCCGCGGCGTTTCGAAGGACCGCGGATCGCATCGCGTCGAGGGACACGCCGTCCTGGGTGCCGAGCTTCTCGACAATGAAGAGTCCGTAGCTGCGATCGTTCAGGCGGAACACCGAATTGACATCCTTGGAACCGGTCTGCGGAAGCAGCACCCAGCCCAGCGTCTTGCCGCAGAACTCAATTCCCGCATCGATGGATTGGCACTCCGAAACGACGTCGGTCTTATATCGCCATGTGAAGTCGGACATGATCTGTACGGGGCGGCCGTTCACGACCGAAGACGCCACAACCTCCTGCGCGTCGGCGGGAAGGGCCAAGGCGAGCATACACAGAGCGAACACAAGCCGATGAGTTTTCATGGTTCCCCCGAAGCCGCCCAACAGGAACAGGCTTAGCCATTGAAACGAGGCCGTCAACCTATAGGCGCAGGGTGGGCGAACCAGGCGCCGTGGCTTGCGTTAAGACGATGGGCAGGAGCGTGCGATGGCCGGCTTACGAAATCCCTGGGTGCGGGTCGGATTGGATCTCTGGATGCTGGGCGCCGAGGCCGGTTCGGTGGTCGCGCTGCGCGGCCTGAAGATGATGGCCGGCGGCGCGGGCGCGGAGGCAGAGGCGCGGCGGATGGTC
>CAMFIW010000420.1 GCA_945952355.1 uncultured Phenylobacterium sp.
CCGTTGCACCTGGCCCGCGAAGCTGGTCGCCGCGGCGCTCGCGCCGTCCTCGATATAGCGATCGAGGGCGTAGCGCATGGCCCGCAAGTTCTGGGCGGCGGTCTCCCCGTCGAGCGCCAGGCTCTGCGCCTGGGGTGTAATGGTCGGGCCGCACACTTCGCGCAGGCGATCTTGCAGTCGCCCGCCGTCCGCTTGGGCGGAACGCAGGAGGACATAGCGGTCTTCCGCCACTTCGGACGCGCCCGCGCCGCCATAGGCCTCGGCGCGCAGGGCCGCGGCGACGCGCCGCTTCAGGCTCGCCCCTTCCGCTTCGCCGAGCTCGGCCGCCGCCGCGTCCAGCCCTTCCAACTCCACGAGGTCGAGCTGTACGGGCAGTCCAGCCTGTGCGGCCTCATCCAGCAGGCTGGCGGCGAGCGCCGGGAAGTCCTCCGGCGCGATAAGGCCGGTGTCGGTCAAGGGATGTTCGGTCCCGACCCCCGCCGCCGCCGCGGTGAGCGCGCAGGAGAGCGCGCCGTCGCCGCGGTCGGGCATGTGGAACACCGATAGCGCCGCGTAGCGGGCGAGGCCGTCCGGTCGCGCAAGGGCCACGCGCAGCGGCCCACGCCGCTCGCCAGCCGCCAGACCATGGCGCAGGTCGGCGAGGAGAGCGTGCTCGCTCTCCGTGAAGAGCACAGTCCAGGGCTGGCCGGCGATAGCGCGCTCGGCACGACCGGTCAGGGCCTCGACGGCGCCGAGCGCCAGGCCGAGCCGGCCGTCGCGATCGATCTCGAACGCAACGTCGGCGCTGGCGAAGACCAGCCCGAGAAGTCGAACGGCCTGGGCGGCCGCGCTAGGCGAAAGCGGCACGCGGCGGATCCTCGCCGATGAACCTCATGGAGTCCTCGAAGTCGAGCAGGACGTCCATCAGCTCGTCAGGAGAGATGTGCCGTGGGCGCCCAGCCGGGAAGCGATAGCGCCAGAAGCTGATGATATGCTGAATCGCGCCGAGCTGTTCGCCCAGGCTCGTGAACATCGCGGGCGCGGACAGCAGGAAATCCCGGAACGCCATCGGCTTGTTGTCCTGGGTCAGCGACGCGTAAGCGTTGTTGTAGACGTCGAGCATGGCCTGGACGTTGCGGGCGGTTCGCACGATCGAAGCCTGCAGGCGGGCGCGGGCCTCGGGAATATAGGCCTGGGCCTCGCTGGACTTCGGACCCCGCGGCTGAATGGTCGCCACCTCCTGGCGGATCTGGGCGAGGGCGGGGGAAAGGTCGAGCAGCACCCACTTGTAGTAGAGGAATCCGCGCCAGGAAAAGACGCCGTCCATATACTCCTGATCGCTGAGCTTCAGGGTGTCGCGCAGGGGTTCGAACCCGGCGTCGGGCGCATTCGAAAGCAGCTTCTCGACCAGCTTGCTGGCGTGCGCCTGGGCCGACTGACCCTCGCCTGACGATAGGGTTACGAGTGCGAGGATCTCTTCGCGTACGAAGTCGAACATCCTCTGCACATCCGCGTCCGAAATTCCGAAATAGCTCCGCGCAGGTTCGATTTCGTGCATGCGCAGGTGCTCGCGCAGGAGGAAGGGATCGAGCGAGGGGAGGCTGTCGATCAGGTCCAGCACGCGACGATCGCGCGCGCCGGTCTTGAGGTCGTCGCCGAACACGCTGTCGACCACTTCGTCGAAATCGCGCTGCCCTACGAAGAACGAGTGAGCGCCCACCTTCAGGTCGGTGGTGTCGATCGGGATCAGCACTTTCGTAGCCGTCGGCTTTGCGGCGACGAACAGCGAATACTCGTGAGGCCGCAACCGGTGCTTGAGGATGATGCTCCGGTCCAGCAGGCGGTTCTTGAAGAAGGGAGCCTGGATGAGCTCGGCGTCACCGTCGCGTTTGCGGTGGGTCGCCAAAAGGTTCAGCACGCGCGCGGTGGAGGCGGACTGCTCAAGCGCCGTCAGGCGGCGGACAGTGCGGTCGTTTTCCATGCGGCAGGCTTCCTATGCGACGTATGGCCGCACATAGCCGTCGATTACTTTCCGGTTGCCTACCGCGGCGCCGGTTTTTCAGGTTCGCGAAATAATTCACGACCGCTCTATTAAACCCATTTTGAGTTATCGCGCGATCGCGGCCTCATGCGCCGCTGTCGCGACCTCCCAGGCGTCGACTGTGACGCGGCGCATGTGGCGCCGCTGGCCGGGATAGTCGTTGAGCGCGAAGTGCCAGACCGAACGGTTGTCCCAAAAGGCCACGGAACCCGGCTTCCACGAAAATCGCGTAGTGAAGGCCTCGTAGCGGCAGTGCTCGAACAGGAAATCGAGCAGGGGCTTGGATTCGCGCTTCGACCAGCCGTCGAACCGCATCGTGAAGGCCGGATTGACATAGAGCGCCTTGCGACCGCTCTCGGGATGGGTAAGCACCACAGGGTGGACGTACTCGCCGACCACCCCTTCCGCCTCGGCCACGTTCATCGAGGAGCGCTTCTGGGCCGAGTGTCCGGCCGAGGAATACTCGCGGCCGGCGGAGTGCACAGCCTTCAGGTCGTCGAGCGTGGCGCGCAGGCCTGGAGTCAGGGCCTCGTAGGCCGCCGACTGGCTGGAGAACAGGGTGTCGCCGCCCCAGTCCGGCAGTTCGACCGCGTAGAGGATCGAGCCGATCGACGGCTTTTCGAGGAAGCTCATGTCGGAGTGCCAGCCGCCGCCGAAGTTCACCTTGTCGGCGGGCTCCTTGATGATCTCCATCACCTCTGGGTGGTCGGCCATACCCTTGACGTAGGGATGGATATTCAGCGGTCCGAATCGGCGGCCGAAGGCGAGCTGATGGTCCGGCGTCAGGGCCTGGTCGCGGAAGAAGATCACCTGGTGCTCGACGAAGGCCGCGCGGATTTCGGTGATTGTCTCGTCGCCTAGTGGTTGGGACAGGTCGACCCCGGAGATCTCCGCGCCGAGCGCCCCGGCGGTCTTCTGGATGCGCAGCTTGGGCATGACGAGCTTTCCTTGATCCTGTCGGCGGAGCCTACGATCTCCTGAAACCGGTCAGGGGCAAACCAGAAACCGTCCCGCCGGCTGTGAGCGATCCTCGCTTGGCGCGGACGGGTCGAGCGGTGCTAAACCGAGCCAGTTCCGAAGGAGCTCGCATGAACGCCCAAGCGCTCACCTTGCGCCACGCCCTCCTGGCCTTCGCCGTCGTGGCGGTCTGGGGCACGAATTTCGTGGTCATCAAGGTGGCGCTCGCCCACCTGCCGCCGCTCGCCTTCGCGGCCCTGCGCTTCACTTTCGCCTTCCTGCCGGCCGCCTTCTTCATCAAGCGCCCGGCGGTCCCGTGGAAGAACCTGATCGCCTACGGCCTTCTGATCGGCGCCGGCCAGTTCGGCCTGTTGTTCATCGCCATGAAGGCTTTCATCTCGCCGGGCCTGGCCTCGCTGGTGGTGCAGACGCAGGTGTTCTTCACCATCGGCATGGCCATGTGGTTGACCAAGGAAAAGATCCGCGGCTTCCAGGTCGCCGCGCTGGGCCTGGCCACGGTTGGGCTGGGCGTCATCCTCATGCACACCGACGCCAGCACCACGCCGCTCGGCCTCGGCCTGATCCTGCTGGCCGCCATGTCATGGGCCGGCGGCAATATCGTGCAACGCGCCACGCCGGGTGTCAGCTCGCTTGCCTATGTGGTCTGGGCGAGCCTGTTCTCTGTGCCTCCGCTCGCCATCCTGTCCCTCGCCACCGAGGGTGGCCCCCGCCTCAGCGGTCGGCAGACCCCTTCTGTCCACCACATTCGCGACGGGATCAGCGGCCTTGGTCCACGGTGCCTCGATGCCCTTGCATCTTCACCGATTCCCCTCTTCC
>CAMFIW010000421.1 GCA_945952355.1 uncultured Phenylobacterium sp.
CAGGCCGACGAACTGCGGCAGGATGGTGGAGCGGCGCGACCAGGTCTTGATCACGTCCTTGCGGCCGGAACCTTGAGCGGCTTCGGCCTTCTTGAGCAGGTATCCGTCGACGAACGGACCTTTCCAGACGGAGCGGGTCATGGCTTAGCGGGCCTTCCGAGCATGACGCGAGCGGATGATGAACTTGTCCGTCGCCTTGTTGGTGCGGGTCTTGGAACCCTTGGTCGGCTTGCCCCACGGAGTGACCGGGTGGCGGCCGCCCGAGGTGCGGCCTTCACCGCCGCCGTGCGGGTGGTCGACCGGGTTCATGGCGACGCCGCGGACGTGCGGACGGCGGCCCTTGTGACGGGCGCGACCGGCCTTGCCGAGCACTTCGTTCATGTGATCCGGGTTCGAGACCGCGCCGACCGTGGCCATGCAGCCGTCCGGGACCATGCGCAGCTCGCCCGAGTTCAGGCGGATCTGGGCATAGCCGGCGTCGCGGCCGACCAGCTGGGCGTAGGCGCCGGCCGAACGGGCGATCTGGCCACCCTTCATCGGCTTCATCTCCACATTGTGGATGATGGTGCCGATCGGCATGCCACGCAGCGGCATCGCATTGCCCGGCTTCACGTCGGCCTTTTCGGAGGCGACGACCTGGTCGCCGGCCTTCAGGCGTTGCGGGGCCAGGATGTAGGCCAGCGCACCGTCGGCGTACTGGACGAGCGCGATGAAGGCGGGCCGGTTCGGGTCGTATTCGATGCGCTGGACGGTGCCCACCACGTCGAACTTGCGACGCTTGAAGTCCACCACGCGGTAGAGCTTCTTGGCGCCGCCGCCACGGAAGCGGACGGCCACGCGGCCGCCGGCGCCACGGCCGCCGGACTTGGTGACACCCTCGACGAGCGACTTCTCGGGGCGACCCTTGTGGAGCTCGGACCGGTCGATCAGCACCAGAGTGCGGCGGCCGGGCGAGGTCGGATTGTACTGCTTCAGAGCCATCGGATCAGAGCCCCGTGGTGATGTCGATCGACTGGCCTTCGGCCAGGGTCACGATCGCTTTCTTGACGTCCGAGCGGCGGCCCGGACGGCCCCGGAAGCGCTTGGTCTTGCCCTTGACCACCAGGGTGTTGACCTTGGTGACCGAGACCTTGAACAGCGCTTCGACGGCGGCGGCGATTTCGTCCTTCGAGGCGTCCTTGGCGACGCGGAAGACGACCTTGTTCTGCTCCGAGAGCAGAGTGGCCTTTTCCGTGATCACCGGAGCCAGGATGGTGTCGTAATGACGGGCGGTGGCCATCAGGCGGCTTCCTTCTCGGCGAACCGCGCGTTGATCGCCTCGACCGCGTCCTTGGTCAGGACCAGGGTCTGGCGACGCAGCACGTCATAGACGTTCAGGCCGGCGTTCGGCAGCACGTCCAGGTTCGGGATGTTGCGGGCGGCGAGCTTGAAGTTCGCGTCCACTTCCGGGCCGGCGATGACCAGGGCGTTGATGAGGCCGATCTTGCCGAGCTGCTCGCGCAGCGCCGCCGTCTTGGCTTCCTTCACCGCCACGGTGTCGACCACGATCAGCGAGCCGGCCTTGGCCTTGGAGGACAGCGCGTGGCGCAGGGCCAGGGCGCGGACCTTCTTGGGCAGGTCGAAGGCGTGGCTGCGGACGACCGGGCCATGGGCTTTGGCGCCGCCGACGAACTGAGCCGCCCGGCGCGAGCCGTGACGGGCGCCGCCGGTGCCCTTCTGCTTGTACATCTTCTTCGAGGTCCGCGAGACTTCGTTGCGGACCTGGATCTTGTGGTTGCCCGAGCGGCGCTTGGCCAGCTGCCAGGTCACCACGCGCTGCAGGATGTCGCCGCGGATCTCTTCGATGCCGAAGATGGCGTCGGACAGTTCGATCGAACCGCCCTTCCCGCCGTCGAGCTTGATGACGTCGAGTTTCATTATTCTTCGCCCTCGGCTTGGGTCGCTTCGGCGGCCGGCGCTTCTTCCACCGCCGGAGCGGCGTCTTCAGCGGCGGCCGGAGCCGAGTTCGCCTGCTTGATGGCGCCCGGGAACGGCAGGTCCGCCGGAGCCGCCGACTTCACCGCGTCGCGGATCTTGACGAACGAGCCTTCAGTGCCGGGCACGGAGCCCTTCACCAGGATCAGGCCGCGCTCGGCGTCGACGCGCCAGACGGTGACGTTGAGGGTGGTGACGGTTTCCTGGCCGAGGTGGCCGGCCATCTTCTTGTTCTTGAAGGTCTTGCCGGGGTCCTGACGGTTACCCGTCGAACCGTGGGCCCGGTGGGAGACCGACACGCCGTGGGTGGCGCGCATCCCGCCGAAGTTCCAGCGCTTCATGGCGCCGGCGAAGCCCTTACCGACCGTCGTCCCCGTCACGTCGACCTTTTGGCCGGCGACGAAGTGGTCGGCGGTGAACTCCGCGCCGACTTCGATCAGGTTGTCCGCCGAGACGCGGAATTCCGCGACTTCCTGGCGGGGCTCGACCTCGGCCTTGGCGAAGTGGCCGCGCAGGGCCTTGGTGGTGTTCTTCGCCTTCTTCACGCCGGCGCCGAGCTGGAGGGCCACATAGCCATCCTTCTCCGCGGTGCGCTGGGCGGTCACGGCGCAGCCTTCGAGGCTGAGCACGGTCACGGGCACGTGGGCGCCGGCTTCATCGAAGAAGCGCGCCATGCCCATTTTCTTGGCGATCAATCCGGTACGCATCGACCGATCCCCTTAGAGCTTGATCTCGACGTCCACGCCGGCGGACAGGTCGAGCTTCATCAGCGCGTCCACGGTCTGCGGGGTGGGGTCGACGATATCGAGCACGCGCTTGTGCGTGCGGATTTCGAACTGCTCGCGCGACTTCTTGTCGATGTGCGGCGAGCGGTTGACGGTGAATTTTTCGATCTGCGTCGGCAGGGGGATCGGCCCCCGGACGGTCGCGCCGGTGCGCTTGGCCGTGTTGACGATCTCGCGTGTGGAATGGTCCAGCACGCGGTGATCGAAGGCCTTGAGCCGGATGCGGATGTTCTGACGATCCATATCGCTCTTCAGTTTCCCCTACAGACGGCGGGCGTCCGCGTGACTTTGACCATTTCAAAGACCAACTCGTGCGCCCCTTTGGGGAGACGCGCGTACGCGAAAGTCCGCAAAAACGAATTATGACCCAGGCGAACCTTCGCATGGGTCGTGCCCCGATCCCTTGATTTCTCGCGGTTTCAGGTCGTTCCGCGAGCCGCGTCTGCGTTCCAAATCACTTCGGAGCGCACAGCCGGTCCAACAGGAGGCGCGTCTATACGTGCGCGACTCGGGCTCGTCAAGGGACTCCACGGGAGCGGGAGTCCCCCGCCCCGCCTAGCCGATCGTCACGCTGCCCGAACCGATGATCGCCTTGGAGACCTGGCCGGTCACCTGCTTGACGCGAACGTCGCCAGAACCGGCGATGCGCGCGCGAAGGTTCTCCGCGGTCCCGCCCATGCTCACGTCGCCGGAGCCTGCGATGGAGACCACGATGTCGGTCGCGCGTCCGCCGGCGATCTTCACGTCGCCCGAACCGGCCATTTTCACGTCGAGGGACCCCGCGATCGACACGGTGTCGATATCGCCCGAGCCGGCGACCTCGACGGTCATTGGGCCGGCGACGGCGCCTGTCCTCACGTCGCCCGAACCGGCGACGCGGATGATCGCCTCGCCCGAGCTGCCGGTATTGGTGTCGCCCGAACCCGCCTGGTTGATCTTCATCTTCCCGGCCACATTGGCCACCGTCCAGTCGCCGCAGCCGGCGTTGGCGAGATCCAGGCTTGCCGACTTGCCGACCGAGCCGAACACCGCGCCACCGGCCCCGACCTTCACGT
>CAMFIW010000422.1 GCA_945952355.1 uncultured Phenylobacterium sp.
AGGCCGATCTGACCGCCGCCGAGGCGCGCCAGGCCGACCGTGTGATCCGCGCGCCGTTTGCCGGGATCGTAGGCCTCACCGATATCGCGCCCGGTGCGGTGATCAATCCCGGGGCCGCCATCGTGACGCTGGACGACCTGACCGCTGTGCGCGTCGATTTCCAGGTGCCCGACCGCTTCCTGACCGCCGTCCGCGAAGGCCAGCCGATCGTGGCGACGGCCGACGCCTATCCGGGCCAGAAGTTCCAGGGTCGGGTGGCTAAGCTCGACACCCGCATCGACGAGCGCACGCGCGCGCTCACAGCGCGCGCCGAATTCCCCAATGGCGACCATCGGCTGAAGCCCGGCATGATGCTGCGCGTCGCCATCGCCCAGGGTTCCCGCCAAGCCTTGGCCGCGCCGGAGTCCGCGATACAGGTCCAGGGCGAAAGCGCCTTCGTCTTCGTCGTCGCCCAGCAGGGCGATAAGTCCGCAGCCCAGCAGCGGCCCGTAGTCACCGGCGCGCGGCAGGACGGTTTCGTCGAGATCAAGGACGGCGTCCAAGCCGGCGACAGGATCGTCGGCGACGGGCTCAACAAAATCCAGAACGGCCAACCCGTGAAGGTCGCCGGGCCCAGTGGCGATCACGGCGGCCATGCCGCGTCGGCGGCTCGGGGAGCGGGCGAGGCCCGGCCCGGAGCATGATGCTCTCCGACCTCTCCGTTCGCCGACCAGTCTTCGCCGCGGTCGCGGCGATTATTCTGTGCGTGGTGGGCATCGCGTGCTTCGCCTCGCTGTCCGTACGCGAGCTGCCGAGCGTCGATCCGCCCGTGGTCAGCGTCCAGACCACCTATCGCGGCGCATCCGCCGAGGTGGTGGAGGAGCGGATCACCCAGGTGATCGAGCGCCAGGTGGCCGGCATTCAGGGCATCGACCGCGTGAACTCGTCGTCGCGAGACGGGATCAGCCGGGTGAACATTTCCTTCACCCTGGACCGCAACCTCGACGCCGCCGCCAACGACGTGCGCGATGCGGTGAGCCGAGTGGCGAACCTGTTGCCGGACCAGGCCGATCCGCCACAGATCGCCAAGGCCAACGCCGACTCCGCGCCGCTACTGTTCGTCAGCTTCTCGTCGACGACGCTGAACCGCCTGCAGCTTTCGGACTACGCCAACCGATACTTGGTCGAACGGCTGTCGACCGTGCCGGGCGTGGCCCAGGTGAATCTCGGGGGCAGCCAGCTTTATTCGATGCGCATCTGGCTGGATCCCCAGGCCATGGCGGCGCGCGGCCTGACCGTGGACGACGTCGAGAACGCGCTGAACGCCCAGAACCTCGAACTGCCGGCCGGCGCCCTGGAAGGCCCGACCAAGGACTTCACCATCCGCGTGGCGCGGGGCTATTCGACGCCCGAACAATTCCGGCTGTTGCCGGTGACCCCGGCCGCGAGCCAGTCGCGGGCCGCCGCCAGCGTGGCCGGGGGCGCCGGCGCGCTCGGCACCACCTCGACGGCGAGCGGGGCGGCGACCCCTGTCCAGTCGGCCGCTTCCACCGCCCAGAACCTCGACGCCTACGTCACCCGCCTCGGCGACATCGCGCGGGTGGAGGAGGGGCCGGACGAGCGACGGCGGATGTTCCGTTCCAACGGCGCCGAACAGGTCGGCTTGGCCATCACCCGCCAGTCCCAGGCCAACGACCTCGAAATCGCCAAGGGCGTGCGCGCGCAGATCGCCGAGATCAACAAGACCCTGCCGGCCGGCACCAAGCTGCAAGTCGCGGTCGACTATTCGGTGTTCACCGAGCACGCGATCCAGGAAGTCTGGATCACCATGTCGATCTCGCTGGCGCTGGTGGCGCTGGTGAACTTCCTGTTCCTGGGGACCTGGCGCGCTGCGCTGATCCCCTCGATCGTCGCGCCGATCTGCATTCTTTCCACCTTCATCGTGCTGGCCCCACTGGGCTTCTCGATCAACCTGCTGACCCTGCTGGCCCTGGTGCTGGCCATCGGCCTGGTGGTCGACGACGCCATCGTTGTGGTCGAGAATATCCAGCGGCGGGTGGACGAGGGCGAACCGCCGATCGTCGCCGCCCAGCGCGGCGCTCGCCAGGTGTTCTTCGCGGTGGTCGCCACCACGATAGTGCTGATCTCGGTCTTCGCGCCGCTGATGTTTATGCCGGGCTATATCGGCCGCTTGTTCGTCGAACTGGCGGCGGCGATCTCGGCGGCCGTGGCCTTCTCGGCCCTGCTGGCGCTCAGCCTGTCGCCTATGCTGGCCTCGAAGCTGCTGCGCCCGGCGCAGGGCGAGGGTTGGGTGGCGCGTCGCGTCGACGCCGGCATGAACCGGCTGAAAAGCTCGTATCACGCCTCGCTCGAAGCCTTGCTCGGCCGGCGATCGGTGGGCGTGATGACCGGCGTGCTCGTCGCGGTCCTGGCGGTCCTGGCTTTCGGGTTGTTCACGGTCCTGCCGCGCGAGCTGGTGCCGAACGAAGACCGGGGCCGCGTCGACGTGATCATCCAGGGGCCGGAAGGCGCGGGCTTCGACTACATGCTGCCCTCGGCCACGACCATCGAGCACAAGCTGCTGGCCCTGCTGAAGGACGGCACGATCGAGCGCTACACCTTGGGTGTCCCGCGGTTCGGCCAGAACCAGTTCAACTCCGGCAACGCCAGCGTGGCCTTGCCGGACAGCCGCAAGCACAAGATCACCTCCCAGGACCTGGCGGCCCAGCTGAACAAGGAGTTCGCCTCCATCACCGGCGTGCGGGTGATCGCCTCGGTGCGCCCAAGCCTGCAGCGTGGCAGCCAGGGCGGCGGCGCCGGCGGCAGCAGCGTCGACCTGATCATGCTCGGGGACGAGTATCCGCAGATCGAGGCGGCGATCCGGCCTCTGATGGCGGCGGCTCAGTCGAACCCTGGGATGGCGCGCCCGCGCCTCGACTACGAGCCGACCTCGCCGCGCCTGCTCGTCGACCTCGACCGCGACAAGGCCGCCCAGCTCGGCGTGCCAGCCCAGGCGGTGGGCCGTGCGCTGGAGACGATGTTCGGCTCGCGGAAGGTGACGACGTACATCAAGGCCGGTCAGGAATACGATGTCATCCTGCAGACCGACCGCGACAAGCGGATGAGCGAGGACGACCTCAAGAACCTCTATGTCAGAACCAGTTCCGGCTCGAGCGTGCCGCTGTCCTCGGTGGTCGACAGCCATGTGAGCGGCGATACGCCCGACCGCGAACGAGTCGACCGCCTGCGCGCCATCACCCTCTCAGTGCAGCTCAATCCCGGCTACACCACGGGCGAGGCGGTGAAGTTCTTCCAGGACGAGCTGAAGAAGCATCCTGGGGTCAACTACAAGTGGGGCGGCGCGGCGCGCGACTATCTCGAAGCCGGCGGCGCCGTGGGCCTGGCCTTCGGCATGGCCTTGCTGTTGGTGTTCCTGGTGCTTGCGGCCCAGTTCGAGAGCTGGATCCACCCGGGCGTCATCATGCTAACCGTGCCGGTGGCCGCCCTGGGAGGGCTGTTCGGCCTGTTGATCGCGGGCTCTACGCTCAACACCTACAGCCAGATCGGCCTGATCATCCTGGTCGGCATCGCGGCGAAGAACGGCATCCTGATCGTCGAATTCGCCAATCAGCTACGCGACGAAGGCCTGTCTGTGCGCGAGGCGGTCATCGAAAGCGCGTCGCTGCGCCTGCGTCCGATCATCATGACCTCGATCTCTGCTTCGGCCGGGGCGCTGCCGCTGATCCTTTGGGGCGGGGCCGGCGGGGAGAGCCGCAAGACGATCGGCGTCGTGATCTTCTTTGGTGCGATCTTCTCGACCCTGCTCACCGT
>CAMFIW010000423.1 GCA_945952355.1 uncultured Phenylobacterium sp.
GCGGGCGGGTGCGCTGGGAGAACTGGGAAGGCCGTCCGCCTTGACTTTCTGGGCGCCTGATGCGCTCTTCCGCGCCTCGAATTTCAGAGCCTTAGCGACTCCAAATGCACGCCTACCGCACCCATACCTGCGGCGCCCTGAGGGCCGCCGACACGGGCCAGCCCGTCCGCCTCTCCGGCTGGATTCATCGCAAGCGCGACCATGGCGGCCTAGTCTTCATCGACCTGCGCGACCACTATGGTCTCACCCAGCTCGTCTTCGCGCCGGAAACGCCGGGCTTCGCGACCGTCGAGCGCCTGCGCGCCGAGAGCGTCATCCGCATCGACGGCGAGGTGGTCGCCCGTACGCCTGAGACGGTCAATCCGAACCTGCCCACTGGCGAGGTCGAGGTCCGCGTCAAGGCCGTCGACGTCCTTTCCGAGGCCGCCGAACTGCCGCTGCCGGTTTTCGGTGAGCCCGACTATCCGGAAGAGATTCGCCTGAAGCACCGCTATCTCGACCTGCGGCGCGAGACCCTGCACCGCAACATCGTGCTGCGGTCCAAAGTGATCCATTCGATCCGCAACCGCATGATCGGCCAAGGTTTCCTAGAGTACCAGACGCCGATCCTGACCGCGTCGTCGCCGGAAGGCGCGCGCGACTTCCTGGTCCCGTCACGCCTGCATCCGAGCAAGTTCTATGCGCTGCCCCAGGCGCCGCAGCAGTTCAAGCAGCTGCTGATGGTCTCGGGCTTCGACCGCTACTTCCAGATCGCGCCCTGTTTCCGCGACGAGGACCTGCGCGCCGACCGGTCACTCGAATTCTACCAACTCGACGTCGAGATGAGCTTCGTGACCCAGGAGGACGTGTTCGCCGCCATCGAGCCGGTGATGCACGGGGTCTTCGAAGAGTTCGCGAACGGCAAGCCGGTGACGCCCTATCCGTTCCCGCGCATTCCATATCGCGAGGCCATGGCCAAGTACGGCACGGACAAACCGGACCTGCGCAACCCGCTGATCATGCAGGACGTGTCCGATCATTTCCGCGGCGGCGGTTTCGGCCTGTTCGCGCGGATCCTGGAAGACAAGAAGAACGCCGTCTGGGCGATCCCGGCGCCCAAGGGCGGCAGCCGCGCCTTCTGCGACCGCATGAACTCCTGGGCCCAGGGTGAAGGCCAGCCCGGCCTCGGCTATATCTTCTGGAGCGACGACCAGGGAGGCTGGGGCGGTCCGATCGCGAAGAACCTCGGCGCTGAGAAGACCGATGCGGTCATGGGCCAACTGGGCATGCATCAGGGCGACGCCGCCTTCTTCGTGGCCGGCGATCCGAAGGTGTTCGCCAAGTTCGCCGGCGGCGCCCGGACCAAGGTCGGGACCGACCTGAAGCTCGTGGACGAGGACCGCTTCGAGTTCGTCTGGATCGTCGACTTCCCGATGTTCGAGATGAACGAGGAGACGAACCATGTCGACTTCTCACACAACCCCTTCTCGATGCCGCAGGGCGAGCTCGAGGCGTTGGAGACCAAGGACCCCTTGGACATCCTGGCCTATCAGTACGATATCGTCTGCAACGGCTACGAGCTGTGCTCGGGCGCGGTGCGGAACCATCGGCCGGACGTAATGCTGAAGGCCTTCGACATCGCCGGCTACGGCCCCAACGTCGTCGAGGAGCAGTTCGGCGGCATGTTGAACGCCTTCCGCCACGGCGCTCCGCCGCATGGCGGCCTGGCGCCTGGCATCGACCGGATCGTGATGTTGCTGGCCGGCGAGACAGCCATCCGTGAAGTGATCGCCTTCCCACTGAACCAGCAGGGTCAGGACCTGCTGATGAACGCACCGTCGGAAGTGACCGAAAAGCAGCTCAAGGAACTGCACGTCCGCCTAGCTCCGCCGATCAAGGTCTGATCGCGGCGCGTGCCTCGCCCTAGTAGCGCGGCGGGGCTGGTGGCGTGGGCGGCGTCGGGGGAGTCATCGGTGTCGGCGGCGAGGGCGGGGTCCCGCGCCAGCCGGTCCAGCGGACGTTCGTCCCGTGGCAGCCGCGGATCGAGAGGCCGGGCGGGACGCGCGTCGAGCTGTCGCCACAGGCTTCGTCGAGCTGGTCCTGCTCCAGGCCGCGGGCGCGCGAGAGATCCACGCCGTAGAGCATCGCCCGTCTCAGGCTGGCGTCGCGAAAGTCGGCGCCGGAGAAGCTCGCCCCAGTCAGCACCGCCGCGTCGAGATTGGCGTCGCGGAAAGTCGCCTGGTCGAAGCGTCCGCCCGACAGGTTCGCGCCCTGCATGGAGGCGTCGCGGAAGGTCGCCCCGCGCGCGTCAACCTTGGCGAATACCGCGCCCTGCAGGCTGGCGTCGTTGAACTGGGCGCCGGTCAGGTTGGCGCGGCTGAAGTTCGAGCCCTCTGCGCGGGTGTCGCGCAGGTCCACGTGGGGCATGGTCGCCGAAACGAAGACGACGCCCTTGGCTTCGACGTCGCGCAGACGCGCGTTTGAGAGGTTGGCGGAGGAGAAGTTTGCTCCGATCATCTGGGCGTCGGACAGGTCGGCGCGCGACAGGTCGGCGCCGCCGAAATTGGCCCCCAGGAAGCGGGCCTCGCGCAGGTCGGAGCCCACGAGTGCGGCGCCGGAAAAGTTCGCGCCGTTGAACTGGGCGCCCTGGAGCTTGCGGCCCGACAGCTCGCATTTGGCGCAGGTCCCGCCCAGCGAGAACATGCGCGCCACCTCCTTGTCGCCCGTACGCTCGAGGGCGTGCGCCGCGCCAGGCAGGGCGATGGCGAGTGCGCTCAGGGCGCCGAGGAGGCGTGAGGGGGGTGAGGCGGGGGCGGTGCGAAACATGGCAGTTACCCCTTTGCCTCCCCGAACACTTGGAAGCTACTTAAATCGCGGTAATTCTTGGCGTTTAACAACGCGGAATACGCAACCCTGGCGGAAGTTGGGTTGAAGTATCGCCGCAGGCCCTATCCAGTTGGCGCTGGGTCAGACCGCGGGTACGGCCCAACTCCGCACCGGAGAAGTTCGTCCCCTCCAGCTTCGCGCCGCTCATGTCCGCCCCTTCGAGATAGACGCCGACGAAACTCGCGTGCGTCAGGTCCGCGCCCGCGAAGCTCGAGGACGAGAACACAGCTCCATAGGCGTTGACGTCGCGAAGGTCCGTACGGGCGAAGTTCGTGTGGTTCATCACCGACAGCGACAGGTCGGACTGACGCAGCCGCGCACCGGCATAGTTGCGTCCCTTGATCTCCAACCCCGAGAAGTCGGCCTGGAACAGGTTGCAGCCAGGGCAGTTCGCGCCGCGCCGAGCGCTGGAGATCTGGCCTGCATTCTGCGCCTGGGCCACGGCAGGGAGGGCGAGGGCGGCCACCAGGCCAAGGACGATCATCGGTTTCATGGGCGCTCATCCCGCTGCCGAAGGAGGCGCCCTGATTAGGGCGTCAAGCTTAAGTTCAGGTGACCATGGCTTCCGTGGGAACGGAGGACTAGATTCGCCGCCATGGCGCTCAGACCCCCACAGAACCTGAACACCGGCTTCCGCTTCGAGACGGGCGCCAGCATTCTCGACGCGGAGATCGCCGCCGAGAAGGCCGCCGCTCTCGGCCGCGCCGGCGCCCAGGTCGAGCGCGCTCTGGCGCGCCTGAACGATCCCGAGGCCGAGGAGCAGGAGGGCCGCGAGGCTCTGCTCAAGGCCGCCGCCAACGAAGTGTGGAAGTTCTTCATCCAGCGCGAGGCGCTTGGCATGCGCGACCAGCGTCAGGTCATCCAGAACCTGGAAATCCCTCGCGCCGTGCTGGTGCGGCTAGGCGCCCGCTAGCCGGCCTTGTCCTCGCCCACCGGGCC
>CAMFIW010000424.1 GCA_945952355.1 uncultured Phenylobacterium sp.
GCTCGCTCAGCATCTCGCGGCCCGCCGCCAGGATCTCGCGCACCACCGACGACGGCGCCTGACCGTCGGTCAGCTCCATCGCCGTCTCGATCATCGACAACGTGAAGCCCTTCACCCCGTAGCCGTAGAGCCGCAGGTTGCGCCGCTCCACCTCGGCCAGCCTAACCTCCAGCACCTCGCGGTCGGCGACGTCGGCCAGCAGATCGCAGAACCGGTCGTGGGTCAGCCGGAACAGGGTCTCGTTGTGCCAGAGGGTGTCGTCGGCGTCCAAGCCGACCGTGGTGATGCTCATGGCGGGCTGATAGCGCGGTTTTGGGCGCCGCGGCCATAGGATCGCCCAATCCCTGGGCGCCGGAGGCAAATCGCACGTCTAAGCAGCAGGGTGAGCATTTGCGACACCTATGCGGAGCCAACTGGGACGGTTCTTTTGTTGATTCTGTCCCGGGGGCGGGCATGCCGGGTTTCATGAGCCGTCTGGGTGCGAGCCTGAGGTCGCTTGGCGACCGGCTGAGCGGCCAGGCCCTGGCGGCCGCCGAGGCCGACGCCCAGATCGCCCAGGACCGCCTGCGCGAGGCGATCGACCTCCTGCCCGAAGGCGTGGTCTTCCTCGACGGCGAAGGTCGCTACGTCCTGTGGAACCGCCGCTACGCGGAGATCTATCATCGCTCGGCCGACCTGTTCCGGCCTGGGGCGAAGCTGGCGGACACCCTGAAGGTCGGCGTGGCGCGGGGCGACTACCCGGACGCCATCGGACGCGAGGAGGAATGGCTGGCGGCGCGGCTCGACAAGCTGACGAACCCGACCGGCGCGCGGCACGAGCAGAAGATCTCCGACGGCCGCTGGCTGATGATCGAGGAGCGGCGCACCTCGGACGGCGGGGTGATCGGGCTGCGGGTCGACATCACCGCCATGAAGAACCAGGCCGCGGCCCTGGAGGACGCCCTGCACCGCGCCGAGGCGGCGAGCCGGGCCAAGACCGACTTCCTGGCCGACATGAGCCACGAGCTGCGCACCCCGCTCAACGGGGTGATGGGCCTGGTCCAGGCCCTGGCGGCGACGCGGCTGACCCCGGCCCAACGCGGGCTGGTCGCGGAGATCCTCGCCTCGTCGGATCGGCTGGACCAGTTGGTCGGCGGCCTGCTCGACTATGGCGACGCGGCTCGCGATGTCGACCGGCCCGACCACGCCCCCGCCGAGACCCCGCCCCTGCGGGTCCTGGCCGCCGACGACAATCCGACCAACCGCAAGGTGGTCGAGCTCTTGCTCGGTGCGGCGGGCGCCGAGGTGGTCAGCGTCGAGAACGGGGCCGACGCCGTGGCCGCCTGGCGCGAGGGCGCCTTCGACCTCGTGCTGATGGACCTGCGCATGCCGGTGATGGACGGGCTGGATGCGATCCGCGCGATCCGCCGGGCCGAGGGCGCGGGCCTGCCGCGGGCGCCGATCATCGTGGTCAGCGCCAACGCCTCGCCCAACGACCGCGAAGCCTCGGCGGAGGCCGGCGCCGACCGCCACATCGGCAAACCCCTGCGCGCCGACGAGCTGTTCGCCGCGATCTCCAGCGTGCTGGCCGCCTAGGCGGCGCAGGCCTTGTGGTTTCCGACCACCCGCTCGGTCGAGGCGGGATACTTGGCCAGCAGCGCCTCCGGGCGGATCGGCCTCGCCGTGAAGGTTCCGCCGCAGTTCGGGCATGCGCCGCCGAGCCGGGTCTCGACACAGTCGGCGCAGAAGGTGCATTCGAAGGTGCAGATGCGCGCCTCGGAGCTGTCGGCCGGAAGGTCGCGGTCGCAGCACTCGCAGTTGGGTTTCAGGATCAGCATCGGGGCCTCGATATTATAGGCGATCAGGTGGGTATGCCCGATCCGGCGAATGGCCGAAATGACCATTTTCCCTCGTTTCCGGACATGGATTGACCGCGCCCGCGGGACTCACTAACTACGCGGCCGTTTGCGCGGACGAAGGCCCGCGATCTTGCCCGAAAACCGGAGATGAACGCCATGACCGAGCTGCTGCCTGGAGTAACGGGCGTCCTCGTCCTGGCGGATGGCGCGGTCCTGCAGGGGATCGGCGTGGGCGCCACCGGCGCGGCGGTCGGCGAGGTCTGCTTCAACACCGCCATGACCGGCTACCAGGAGATCCTGACGGACCCCTCCTACATGGCCCAGATCGTCGCCTTCACCTTCCCGCACGTCGGCAATGTCGGCACGAACCTGGAAGACCTGGAGCAGATGTCGGGCGGCGCCGAGACGGCGGCCCGCGGCGCGATCTTCCGCGACGTCCCCACCCTGCCCGCCAACTGGCGCGCCGACGCCGACCTGGACGGCTGGATGAAGCGGCGCGGCGTGATCGGCCTGGCCGGGGTCGACACCCGGGCCCTGACCCGCGTGATCCGCGAGAGGGGCATGCCGCACGGCGTCATCGCCCACGCCCCCGACGGCAAGTTCGACATTCCGGCCCTGGTCAAGCAGGCCGCCGAATGGGCCGGCCTGGTCGGCCTGGACCTCGCCAAGGACGCGAGCTGCCTGCAGCCCTTCAAGTACGAGGAAGGCCTCTATGCCTGGCCGGAAGGCTACGCCAAGCCGGACGGCTCGAAGTACAACGTCGTGGTCGTCGACTACGGCGTGAAGCGCAACATCCTGCGCGCGCTGTCCTCGATCGGCGCCGACGTGACGGTGGTCCCGGCCAAGACCACGGCCGAGGAGATCCTGGCCCGCAGTCCCGACGGCGTCATGCTGTCCAATGGCCCGGGCGACCCGGCCGCGACCGGCGAATACGCCGTCCCCGAGATCAAGAAGCTGGTCGATAGCGGCACCCCGGTGTTCGGCATCTGCCTGGGCCACCAGATGATGGCGCTCGCCCTCGGCGCGCAGACCATGAAGATGGAACAGGGCCATCACGGCGCGAACCATCCGGTGAAGGACCTGACCACCGGGAAGGTCGAGATCGTGTCGATGAACCACGGCTTCACGGTCGACCGCGACAGCCTGCCCGAGGCGGTGGTCGAGACCCACGTCTCGCTGTTCGACGGCACCAATGCGGGCTTGGCGCTCATGGGCCGCCCGGTCTTCTCCGTGCAGCATCACCCGGAGGCGTCTCCTGGACCGACGGACTCGCTCTACCTCTTTGAGCGGTTCGCAGGCCTGATGGACGCCGCGAAGAAGAATTGAACCACGAACCACACGAACCAACACGAACGAGAGCCTAGACCACCAGGCGCTCGATCTGAGCCTTGGTTGTGGGGCCAAAGTTGATCAAAAGCGCGAGGCGCAAGCCCGTCGCCTTGAGATAATTGATGGCTTGCGCCCGATGCTCGGGCGCGATTTCGCGCACAACTTTCAGCTCTACAATGATCCGGTCGAAGCAGACGAAATCGGGCACATATGTCTTCTGAAGCTGCAGCCCTTTGTAGGTAAGCGCCAATGGCGTTGTTGATTTGAAAGGGATGCGTCGAGCCTTGAACTCAAGCTCAAGGCATTCCTGGTAGACCGGCTCGAGAAAGCCCGTTCCCATCTCGCGATTGACGTCAAAGACGGCGCCTTGGATTCGGAACACCTCATCCGAATAGAGAACCGTTCGTGTTGGTTCGTGTGGTTCGTGGTTCAAAATAGCGCCCCCTCCGCCCCTCGAAGGCTTCAAGCTTATCCATTTGTTCTTGTTTTGTACACATTCGCATTGGCGAGCTGGGTTCCCGGTTCTCGATTCCTGAGCCCCTGCGCATCCCCGCGGCCCTCGCCGCCGTAACCCCCAGCACGCCTGGGGAGTCGATGGCGAGCGACGGGACGCGTTTGGTCCTTGCGGGGGACGGC
>CAMFIW010000425.1 GCA_945952355.1 uncultured Phenylobacterium sp.
GGCCGCCAGGCGCAGGTCGTAGATGTTGATGTTGTCCCGCGTCTCGGCGCCGCCCTCGACCGCGAAGGCGCCGCCGCTCGCCTCGCCCTTGACGGCGAACCGCGCGACCACGCCGCCACCCTTGATCTGGTCGGCCAGCAGGGTGAAGGAGTCGGTCCCCGACAGGAACTTCGCGGTGGTCGAACCGGCCTCCTCCTGGCCGATCTCGCGATAGCCCAGCGTGAACTCCGGCCCCCACCAGCCGTCCTGGTCGCCATAGCGCGTGCCGGTGACGAAACCCGCGAAGCCGGTCGAGCGGCTGGATTGGCGTGCGGACACGTGAAGGTCGACGGCGTCACCGCCGTTTCGCTCGCTGTAGGCGCCTTCCTCGAGCCGCAGATAGTCCAAGGCCGCCACCGGACGGGCGTAGTAGTCGCCGATCCGGCCTTCGTATGCGGCGGCCACGCGTCCGTTGACCATCCAGCCCGACCAATCGCCCTCGGCCGTCTTCTTGGCCACCAGGGCGTCGTTGTCGTCGTAGATGAAGACCGCGCGGCGGCTCTGCCCCTGGACGTAGGCCGCCGCCAGGCGGGCGTTGAGAACCAGGTTGCCGTTCACATAGCGCCAGTAGGTCCCGGCCTCGATCTGGTCGACGCTCAAGGTCTGGTTGGCGTTGGCGCCGTCGTTCTTGATGTCCACGGAGCTGAGCCCCGCCGTGATGCCGAGCACGCCCCAATTTCCGGACGCGACCTCGTTGCCGCCCACCAGGGCGAAGCCACTGGCCTTGTAGCCAGGCACGCTCGCCGTGCCGTTTTGCTGCACGACGACGCTGGTCTCCTGCAGCCAGGCGCCGCCGGCGTCCGGGCCCTGACGATCGTCGATGGCGCGCCCGGCCGTATCGGAGGCCGCGGCCACGGCCTGGAACACGCCGCCGGAATAGTTGGGCAGCATCTGGTTGTAGGCGCGAACGAACCCCGCGCTCGTGGTTTGCGTCAGGAAGGCGTTGCGGACATCGGTGTCCTTGTCGATCGCCTCGATGATGGGCTCGTAGGCCGAGGCCGTGGCCGCCGGCAGGCCCAGCGCCGCGGCGGTCTTGCGTGACAGGGTGATATTGATCGTCCCTGCGGTTGTGTCGGTCGACAGCGAGGCGTTGTAGAGGAACGGCACCGTGCCCAGCAGGCTGGTGTCCACCGCGCCGCCGTTCAGGGTGGTGGCGTGGATCAGCGTGTAGGTCGCCGAGCCCTTCAGCAGCGACTGCAGGTCGATGCCGATCTTGGCGCCGGTCGCGACATTGGCCACGCCCGCCACCTCAAGCCGGCTGTTGGCACCGGCGGCGGGGTCTGCGCTCAGCACCAGGGTCGATGCCGAGCCCAGGTTGAGGCTCGTGAGGTTCAGCGTCGCCGCGTTCTTCATGGTCAGCGCGCCGGACCCGATGGCCAGGGCGAGCGTGCCGCCATCGGCCGTGATCTTCCCCGTGACCGTTGCGCCGCCGCTGATCGACAGGCTGTTGGCGCCGGCGCCGAACGCGATGTCGCCGGTGATCGTGCCGTTCGTGATATTGAGCGTATCCGGGCCCGAACCGAGCAGGATCTTGCCGATGATCGACGGCTCGGTGTTGTCGGACACCCCATCCCCGTCGGTATCGGTCTGGCCGTCGCCTGGGACGACGTTGACGATGCCGTACTGCAGAAGCGTCACGCCCGTCGTGTTGGCCCGCAGGTCCAGCGCGATCGCCTCGCCGGTGTTGGTGAGGGTGGTGTCGACGGGTGAGATCGCCGCCGAGATCGTCCGGGCGTTCACCACGGCGGTCAGCGTGCCCGACAGGTCCTGGATCGCGATCGCCTGGCCGGAAGAGCCCAGCACGGTGGCGGTGATCGCGCCGGCGTTGCCCAGGTACGGGGCGTTGGCGCCCGCATCGATCAGGATCGCGCGCGCGGTGGCGCCCGTTTCGCCGGTCTGGCTGGAGTTGATGTTGCTCTGGTTCCAGGTCTGGCAAACAACGGCGGTGGATCCCAGGTAGATCGGCGTGGAGCCGACCTTGTACGAACTCGCGCCGATCGAGCCCTGCACCCGCAGGCCGCTGCTCAGGTCCGCCGTACCCCCGCCGGCCAGGCCGATCTGCAGCCCGGTCGCGTCGATCCCATCATAGACCCCGGCCCCGGTGATCGTGCCACGCACGACCATGCCATAGGCGTCGTCGCCGGTTCCGACATTGCCGAGGATGATGTTGCGGCTGGCGTTGCCGATCACCACGGCCGGCGCCCGGCCGAAGGTGGAGATTGCGCCTGTGCCCTCCGAGGCGTCCGGGATGCCGTTCCCGTTGACGTCGGTATTGGTCGAACTCAGGACGGGCGGAATTTCGATCAGCAGGCCCTTGCCCACATTGCCGGTGACGACCAGGGCGGATCCGCCTTGCAACAGATCGTCGGCGTCGAGCGCGTTGAGCACGGTCTGGGAGGTGCTACGCGTGGTCGACCGGTAGCCGGTCGAGGTCAGGGCGTTCTGGATCACCAGCGCTCCGCCGACGTCGCCGCCCAGATAGACCCCCGTCGCGCTCGCGCCCTGCACGCTGATGGCGCCCAGCAACTGCACGTCGCCGGTCACCACGTCCGTCGTCTTGATGGCGAAGGTGCGGTCGCCGATGGTGCTGAACGCACCCTGACTCAGGATCGAGCCATTCAGGCGGGTCTCGATGGACAGCGCGATCGAGTCGTTGCCGTCGACATTGATGCTGGCGCCGCTGGCGTTCGTGATGTTGCCCGTGAACGGCAGGGGTCCGGTGATCCGCACGCCATAGCGGTTCGAGCCAGTCACGAACGGGCCGTCGGCGTCGCCGTCGCCGTCCGTGTCGGTGGTGGTGATCGTTTCGTCGACGGAGATGACGGCGTTGTTGGTGAGCCCGCCGGTGTGGCCGCCCAGGATCAGCACTCCGGTCGACCCGTTGACGCCGGTAGTCTGGATGGTGCCGGAATTGGTGACCGTGTTGTCGCTGTCGATGGTGACGATCGGCCCGGCGGTGGTCGGCTTGATGCTGCCACCAGACACGATGTTGATGTTGTCTGGGGTCCCGGCGCTCGCCGTGGAGGTGGCGACCGGCGTGGTCGTGGCGGTGGAAATCTGGGTCTCCGCCATGGCGCCGCCGGCGGCCATCAAGCCCGCCGCCGATGCTGCGACCGGCCAGAACTGCATACGGCCACGCGGCGCCTTTTTCCGTGTCATGGGACTCCCCTCAATCGACCTTCTGCTAAGTCGGGGAAGAACGTGTCTGCGCAATGTCAGTTTATCTAGGCAATGATCTTCATTTAGACTTTCGATTACGAAATCATTTCATTTATGCATTACAAGGTGAAACATTAGAAGCGCTCAATATTGTCACACGACTTGCATCGCCTTGTGGCCGCGAGCGTCGAACTCGGCGTCCCGCGCGGCCGGAATCTCCGGTCAATGACAAGAGGCTTCCATGCAAATCTCTTCAAATTCAACTCCTTATGCATCCAGCGGGGTCCAGCGCATACTGGCCTCCCTGCTGGACCAGCAGGGCTTCAACAGTGGGCAAGATGTGCAGGGTGCGGCAAGCGGGCAGACCTCGACGCCCCCCCTCGGGCCCCCGCCCGGCGGCGACAGTCAGGCCTCGAGCCGTTTCACGGCGGACACCCTTTCGAGCCTGCTTTCTCTGCAGCAGGACAAGCCCACGGCTTCGGACCTCGCCTCCAAGCTGATCAGCAGCGCCGACACCGACGGCGACGGCTCCCTGAGCTTCGACGAGATCAAGACTGCGCTCGAGGGTGGCTCCTCCTCCTCGACCTCGGCCACCTCTTCAAC
>CAMFIW010000426.1 GCA_945952355.1 uncultured Phenylobacterium sp.
AGACGGCATACGAGATCATGCCTAGTCTCGTGGGCTCGGAGATGTGTATAAGAGCCAGGGCCAGGCCCGCGATCGACGACGACGGCGCCGATGGTCGAAGAGGGGAAGAACGAAGTCGAGTGGTGGGTTGGGCCGTTCGCGTCCCCCCACGGAATCCCGTCATAGGTGATGTTGTACTCGCCGTCCTTGAAGCCCCGCAGGGTGGTCTTCGCCTCGCCCAGGCCAGGACCATTGACGGACGTGCCCGAGACGCTGGGCGAGAGATTGACGATCTGGGTGTAGTCCGCCGTGGTGGGGATGAACTGGTCGATCGCCTGGCGGTCGATGATGGACTGCGGCTGCGTCGCCTCGAGCGAGGCTTTGGTGGGAGCCGCCGCCGCCGCGCCAGTGGAACCCGTCACGACCAGTTCGTCGACACGTACGCCGTAGTCGGCGTTCTCGGGATCGATCTTCACCGACCCGGAATCGACGTCCGCCGCCTGAACTGCGCCAGCAAGCCCGAACGCCAGGATCGCCGCTAGGGCGGAGCCCGCCATCCAGCCACGCTTCGAAATCGTCTGCATGCCACACCCCCAGATCACCGCTCGACGCGGTGTCGCCATCGTTGGGGGCGTGAATGAGCGCAGTCATCGCCAGGTCACAAACCAAGGTTTGGCGACATTTAAGTGTCTGTTTTGTAACGGGTTTACATTGGGGAAAATCAATGTTTCAGCCATCGCGGATTGAGCGGCGAGGCGGCACCCTGAAACAGCGAAGCAAGCCTGTGGCCCGGCGCCATTCGCCGCGGGCGACGATGAAGGCGGATTCCGGCGGCGGCCAAGAGGCGGAAAGTAGCTGAGATTTCCGGCGGGCGGTGGCTCCCCGAGCAGGACTCGAACCTGCGACAAGTCGGTTAACAGCCGACTGCTCTACCAGCTGAGCTATCGGGGATCAGCGCCGGAGGCCGGGCTTGTAGACGGGTCCGGCGGGGTGCGCAAGCGGCGAGTGGGCAAGGATGCCAGCTAGTAGCCGGCTTCCTTGCCATTGGGCTTACCGTCGACGATCTGGTCGAGATATTCCGACAGGCCGTAGCCTACCAGATCGCCGCAGCGGTACTCGGTCATGCCTTCCGTGATGCGGGTCTGCAGCTCGGCGCCGTCCGGAGCGGTGCGACGGTTGCGCAGGGGAATCAACGACATCACTTGGCCCGTCACCTCGTAGTCGCGGCCGGATTCGGTGCGGACCTTGGCGCGCAGGGCGGTCTGATAGCCCGCCTCGTCCCAGTCGCTGTCGATGACGCATTCCTTGATCAGGTCGTACTGGCCGTCGCGGAACACCATGCCGCCCTGGCGCGCGCCGCCTTTGCCGTCGCCGATCACCGACAGCATCATCCCGAAGTCGCGGCCGAAGTTCATCGGGCACCAGCGGTACCACTCGATGGCCTGCCAGTGGCGCGGGCCCCAGGACTTGTCGCGCAGGCCGAAGCCGTCGATCGCGAATTGCTCGTCGCCGATCGTGAAGGCGCCGCGGGCCGCGCAATGCTGCTCGTAGTGGGCCTTGGCGAAGGACTTCTCGGGGTCGATCTCGATCGGCTTGCCGTCCTCGCGCACGGTCTCTCCGCCGTACATGGGCGAGACGCCTTCGTAGTCGAGCTCGACAGAGCAGGGCAGGGTGGGGTTTTCGCGGAAAGCCGTCTTGGGATCGGCCATCTCGTGCGGCCGCTCGAGAATCAGCGCCTTGCCGGAATAGGTGACTCGCAGGCGCTTGAACGGCTCGACCACCTCGACCTTCAGCCCGCCCGCATTCATCTCGGAGTTTCCGGTGATGTTCGGACGCCCGAACATGAAGGCGACGCGGCCGTCCGGCAGGTAGAGGCAGACGCTCATCTCGGCATAGTTCTCGTTCGGCCTATTGCCGATCCGGAACCAGCCGCCCGTCTTCGCCTTCGCGTCGAAGACATTGAAGTACATGCTTTCATTGTAGTTCTTGGCGTCGCCCGGATCGTGCGGAAACTCGTCCTGCGGCTCCAGGCGGGTCTTGAACCCGGTCGGCGGCTTGGCCATGGCGCGTCCTCGTCTTCTGTCGTCGCGAGACGCTAGGACGCTTGACGCCGGGGCCGCCTAGACATGGATCAAAAAAAGAGCCCGGCCGGGGCCGGGCTTGTATGAAGTCGATGATGGTGGGGTGTCTTCGAAGAAGACGCCTACAGACTCCGCCTCCGTAGTTAAGCGAAGGTTAACTGCGGACTCCGGTCCGAAAATTATGTTTGGCGCAGATTTGCCGCCTCGCCGGGGCGAGCGGGCTGCGCTAACCAGCGCTCCTGTTCGACGGCTTGAGGAGCGCGATGCGCATCCACTTCACGGGCATTGCGGGGGCCGGAATGAGCGCCGTGGCGCTGATGATGCGCGACGCGGGCCACCAAGTGTCCGGCTCCGACGCGGACGTCTTCCCACCCATGTCGACCTATGTGGCGGCCCTTGGCTTCCCGGTGACCTACCGGTTCGATGCGGCGAACCTGCCGGCCGACCTGGACCTGCTGATTCTCGGCGCCAGCGCCAAGCTGGGCGGGGAAGACAATCCCGAGGTAGCGGCCGCCCGCGCCCGCGGCGTACGGATCGCGAGCTTTCCCGAACTTGTCGGCGAGACCACCGCCGAACGGACCAACACCGTCGTGGCCGGATCGTTCGGCAAGTCGACCTGCACGGCGCTCCTGGCCCATATCCTGCGCGGGAGCGGGCTCGACGCCGGCTGGATGATCGGGGCGATCTCGGCCTCTCTCCCGGCCACCGGCCATTGGGGCGCCGCCACGGACATGGTGCTGGAGGGCGACGAATACGTCATCGGAGCCGGCGACCGGCGCTCGAAGTTCGCCCTCTACCACCCTCAGAATCTGCTGCTGACCTCGCTGATCCACGACCACGTCAACGTCTTCCCCACGTTCGCCGACTACGAGGCGCCATTTAGCGCCCTGCTGAGGGGCCTGCCCGCCGACGGCCTGGCGGTGATGCGCGAGCACCCGGCGATCCGGGCGGTGGCGGGAGAAACCTCGGCGCGGATCGTCTGGTACGACACCAAGCCCTGCGACGGCTGGTTCAGCCGCGACGTGACCTATGGCGAAACGTCCAGCTTCAGCCTGGTCGCGCCCAGTGGCCGCAGCCTACCTCTGACGACCAGTTTGCTCGGCGAGCACAACATCGAAAACGTCGTCGGCGTCAGCGCCTATCTGCTGGAGCGTGGCCTGGTTGGCGAGACGCAGATCGCATCGGCCGTGGCGAGCTTCCAGGGCATCCGCCGACGGCTCGACCGGCTGACCACCACCTCGACCATCCCGGTGATCGAAGGCTTCGGCTCGTCCTATGAGAAGGCCCGCTCGGCCATCGAGGCCCTGCAGCTGCACTATCCGACCCGGCCTCTGGTCGTGGTGTTCGAGCCGCACACCTTCTCCTGGCGTTCGCGCGATGCGCTATCCTGGTACGACACCGTGTTCGAGGGGGCGGCGCGCGTCCTGATCTGCCCGCCGCCGGGCCACGGCGCCGAGAGCCACCATCAGTCCACCTTCAGCGAGATCCTGGCGCGGACCAGCGCCGCCGGCGTCCCGACCCTGGGGGTCGAGACCGCCGATGAGGCCCTCGTCGCCCTCTCGGAATTGAAGGGCGACGAGATCGTTCTGCTGCTGTCGTCCGGGCCCTTGCTGGGGCTCCCGGACCGGCTGCCCGGCGTGTTCGACAGGATCTATCGCGCCTGAGACCTTGGCGTCTCAGTGGCGAGCCGGGATCGGCTGAACG
>CAMFIW010000427.1 GCA_945952355.1 uncultured Phenylobacterium sp.
GTCCTAGTCGCTTGTGGGCGTCGCGCCTTCCGCCGTCGCCACCACCACCTGCTTTAGGGCGTCCCCGACCGCCGCGTCGAACGCCTGCACGATCGCGCCGACCCTATTGTCGGCGGCGCGCGCGTGGGTGGCGATGGGCAGGTCCTTGACCACGGTCCGGTCCGAGGATCGCACCAGGGTCATTCGAACCTCGACCCTCGCGTCCGGGGCCGCCTTCTCGCCGCGGTCGTAGACCGCCTCGAACCGTTCCACGTCGAGCCGCAAGGCATAGGGCGCCCGGCCGGGCTCGCCGCGCGCCGCGAGGCGGACAGGCCCATTGGCCTTTCCGAAAGCGCGCGTCACGGCTTCGTCGAACATGGTGACGGCCGGCTCCGACCAGCGTGAATTGGCGAGATAGCTCACCTGGCTGCCGCTCACCGTCATGATCCGGTCGGAGGCCGCGGCGTTGTTGAACCCGCCGCGAATGCGGATCACGCCCACGCGGGTCGCCGGAGGTTGGGCCGCGCCCTCTACCGCCGCGACGCCGTCGAACCGGTAGAGCTGGGCGTCCTTGGTCTTCGGGAAGACGGTGATGCAGGCCGAAAGGCTCAAGGCCGCCAGGGCGACGAGGCCCGCGCGCGCGAGGGGACGGATCGGGCTCACGGCTTGACCTCTCGTTCGGTGGCGGGGGCCTTGCCCACCAGGGCGCGGGGATTGGCCTCGATCTCGCGGGTCAGGCGGTCGAGGGATTCGGAGGCCTGCTGCAGCGACTGGATGGCCGTGGTGAGCTGGGGCAAGCCGTTGGCCGCGAAGTCGCCGGTCGGGCCCTCGAGCTTGGCCATGATCGCACGCAGATCCTTGGCCGCCGCGTTGGCCTGCTCGGCGGCGTCGGCGAGGTTCTTCATCGTCCGCTTTCCGTCCCCGTCCACCAGGTTCTGGCCCGACTTGGCAAGGTCGTCGAACTGCTTCACCGCGCTGTCGAAGTCCTTCAGCGCCTGGTCGGCGTCGGCGAAGATGTGCTTCCGGTTCTTGAGCTCCGCCGTGACCGACTGGGTGTCGTTCAGCGCCGCGGTGAAGGTCTTGATGTTTTGATCGGACAGCACGCGGTTGACGCGATCCAGCGCCTCCACGGTGCGGGTCAGGACCGTGCCGCCGCCCTCCAGCAGGTCGGCCAGAGCGCCGCGCTTGCTCGCGATGACGGGGATCTTGCCGGACGGGGTCACATCCTTCAGCAGAGGCTTGGAGGGCGTGCCGGCGCTGATCTGGATGTAGGTCACCCCGGTGATACCGAGTGGCTCGATCGTGGCCACCGAGTCCTGCCTGATCGGCACCTCGGAACTCACCCGCACGTGGGCGACGACGTTCTTGGTGTTGGGACGATAGAGTTCGATCTTGCTGACGTCGCCCACCTTGATGCCGTTGAACCGCACCTCGCCGCCCTGGCTCAGGCCGTTGATCGGGCCCTGGAAGACGATGTCGTACATGTCGTTGTCATGGACGAAGCTGATCCGGGCCAGCCAGACGGCGAAGATCACCGCGCCGACGAACAGGATTAGGGTCGAAAGCCCCACGAGGGCGTAGTTGGCGTCTTTTTCCATCAGGCCACAGTCCGACTTTCATGAGCCAGGACCGCGGCGCGGCCGCGAGGACCCTGGAAATACGCCTTGATCCAGGGATGCTCGGATTTCTCCAGCTCCCGAACCGGGGCGACCGCGACGACGCGCTTGTCTGCCAGTACCGCCACCCGGTCGGTGATCGTGTACAGGCTGTCGAGGTCATGGGTGATCATCAGCACCGTCAGGTCGAGGCTCTTGGATAGGTCGAGGATCATCTCGTCGAAGGCGGACGCGCCGATAGGGTCGAGGCCGGCGGTCGGTTCGTCCAGAAACAGCAGTTCCGGGTCCAGCACCAGCGCCCGGGCGAGGCCGGCGCGCTTGCGCATGCCGCCGGAGAGTTCGGCCGGCTTCAAGGAGCCCGCTTCCGGTGGAAGTCCGACGAGGCCGATCCTCAGATCGGCAAGATCGCGGATCTCGGCCCGCGACAGCCGGGTGTGCTCGTAGAGCGGCGCCTCGACGTTCTCGCGCACGGTCAGGTTGGAGAACAGGGCTCCGGCCTGGAAGAGCACTCCCCAGCTGCGCTCGATCGCCGTCCACTTGCTCCGGGAGGCCTTCTGGATGTCCTGACCAAAAACCTCGATCGTGCCGCCTTCGGGCCGCTTGAGCCCGATGATGGTGTTCAGCAGCACCGATTTGCCCGTCCCCGAGCCACCCACGACGCCCATCACCTCGCCGCGCTCGACCGTCAGGTTCAGGCGGTCGTGAATCACGCGCTCGTCGAAGGCGGAGACGAGTTCGCGCACCTCGATCGCGGGGCCGGTGGTCGGCAGTTCGTTCTCGGGCGTATCGAGCGAGCTCACAGGTTGAGCTCCATGTACATCAGGGCGAACACGGCATCGATCATGATGATCGCGAAGATCGCGTGCACCACGGCCGCGGTCACCCGCCGGCCCAGGGACTCGACGTCGCCGCCGACTTCCAGGCCCTGGCGGCAGCCGATGCCGGCGATGACGGCGGCCATGACGGGCGCCTTAGAGATCGCGATCCAGAAGTGGGTGACGCCGACATTGTCGACGATCCGCTGCAGGAAGAAGGCCGGTCCCAGGCCCAGCACGCTCCAAGTGATCACCAGCCCGCCGAACAGGCCGGCCAGCGTGGCGACGAAGGTCAGCAGCGGGATGGTGATCAGCAGGGCCGCGAAGCGCGGGAAGACCAGGGCCTCGAAGGGGTCGACGCCCAGAACCTTCATGGCGTCGATCTCCTGGTTCATCTTCATCGAGCCGATCTCGGCGGCGAACGACGAGGCGGAGCGGCCGGCCAGGAGCACGGCGGTAATGATGATGTTGAACTCGCGCAGTACAGCGATGCCGATCAGCTCGACGGCGAAGACCTCCGCGCCGAACTGGCGCAAGGTGTTCGCGCCCAGAAGCCCCACCACCGCGCCGATAAAGAAGGAGGTGGTGGCCACGATCGGGATGGCGTCGAGGCCCGCGCGCTCGGCGAGCGAGACGCAGGCCGCCCATCGCACGCGGCGCGGGTTGAGGATCGAGCGTCCCAACACCACCAGCAGGTGTCCCGCGAAGACCAGGGTCTCGAATGCTTCGCGCCCCAGGTTGACCATCCCGCGCCCGATTCGGATGGTCATCTCGTGGAAGCCCCGCGGCGCGGGCTTGGCCGGCCGCTTCAGCCGGGCCGCGCCCGCGACCAGCTCCAGCAGACGCAGCATCTCGGGCCGGGCGCGGACCCGGTCGGCCGGAATGTCGCCCTTCGCCGCCCTCACCAGGGCGTAGGCGCCGGCCGTATCGAGCCGCCCGACGCCGGAGAGATCGAAGCCCACCGCCTTGCGTTGCGCCAGGGCGGCGGCCAGCTCGCCCCCGGCCAGGCCCAGCCGCGCACCGGTCCAGTCGCCGGCCAACGCGACCGTCAGGCCGTCCGGGTCTTCCTTCACGCTGAACTCGGCGGGTCCGTCCATGGGCTCGCGTGCGGTTGATCTCGGGGACTCAGGAAGGTGTTCATGCGTCGGACGACGGTCAAGCCTTACGACCTTGCATGGAACGCCGCGCGGCCAAGGTTGTTCCGGAATCCAATGGCTTAACCATTTGGCCCACCTTTCGCCCCACTCGGCGGGCAGTTGAAATACGTCTCGTAAACCGCGGCTGGGAGCGTGCAGTTGGCCCGCCAGATCGATTTCGCCGGCAAGTCCGGCTCCGTCTACCGCTACAGCGC